>JAUVLV010000004.1 GCA_030600545.1 Candidatus Aegiribacteria sp.
TGGATGTAAGGATAGCCGGTGCCCATGGCGGAGTAAGTGTGGGTCCTGACGGAGCGACACATCAGGCCCTTGAAGATGTAGCCCTCATGCGGGTGCTGCCGAATATGAAAATTCTCGTACCGGCTGACTCCAATCAGACAAGAGCATCGGTTCTTGCTTCACTTAGCGCGCACGGTCCCGTATACATCCGTTTTGGAAGAAATCCGGTTCCGCAGTTATATAGGATTGATGAACAGGTGAAGATCGGCAGAGGGAATCTGCTCAGAGAAGGGAACGATATAACACTGGTCGCGTGCGGGGCTATGGTGGGTTTATCCCTTGAAGCCGCATCCATTCTCCAGAAAGGAGGAATTTCGGCAGGGGTGATCGACATGGTTTCAGTTAAACCGCTGGACACCGAGCTTCTTCTGAAGCAGGTCAAAAAAACGGGTGCCGTTGTTGTAGCCGAAGATCATCAGGTAACGGGCGGCTTGTTCGGGGCCATAGCGGAGACTCTGGCGCTGGAGATGCCTGTTAAAATGGGCGTTGTAGCAGTTCAGGACAGTTTTGGTACCAGCGGATCTCCAGCCGAAGTGATGGAAAAATTCGGTCTCACCGCATCTGCAATTGCTGAAAAAGCGCAAAGAATACTCAAAAGGAATTACGTTACAACGGGCGAATGAACGTCTTGAAACACCCTTTGTTATTGACTTGAATCCTGTGCATCTGTAGTATGTATTATAATGTGGGTTGTGTTACGAATCCTTATTCAAATAATAGAAACAGGAGGAAATAAATGGCCCGAGTACTGATATGTGACGCGGTTGCCGACGATGCCCTTGAGGCTATCCGCAACGGTGGCCACGAAGTAGTTGAAAAAATAGGAATGTCCCCTGAAGAACTTCTGGAGACGGCTCCTCAGTTCGACGCTCTGGTTGTACGCAGCGCTACAAAGGTTAGAAAACCCGTTCTCGAAAAGGCAGCCAGGGGAAATCTCAAACTGATAGTCCGCGGCGGTGTCGGACTTGATAACATCGACCTTGATGACGCTGCCGAACTGGGTATATCGGTACAGAATACTCCTTCCGCAAGCAGCGTTGCGGTAGCCGAACTTGCATTTGCACATATGCTTGCATGCAGCCGCTTCCTGGGTCCCGCGAACTGTACAATGAAAAAAGGTGAATGGAACAAAAAAGCGTACGGCAAAGGTAAAGAACTCTGGCATTCAACCCTGGGTCTTATCGGGTACGGACGCATTTCGCAGGAAGTTGCTAAAAGGGCAAAGGGATTCGGGATGAAAGTCATTTTTTACGATCCCTTTATTGATGACGCTGAAGGCGCGCAAAAAGTTGATCTTGATACACTATGCAAAGAATCCGACTTCATAAGTCTTCATATACCCCATACAAAAGAAACACATTACATTCTTGATACTCCTCAGTTCGACACGATGAAAGATGGAGTGATCGTAGTGAACTGCGCCAGGGGAGGTACGATTAACGAAACCGCTCTGTTGGAAGCCATGAAATCCGGAAAGGTTTTCGCCACGGGAGTTGACGTTTACGAAGAGGAACCTGTTAAAGGAAATCCCTTTGTGGAATTCGAAAGAACAGTGGCTACGCCCCATATCGGAGCCGGAAGCGTAGCCGCTTCAAAACGGGTGGGGGCCGAAGTAGCCCGCAAGATTAACGAATTTTTCGAATAATAATCATTTAATGAAAGGTGAATCCATGCGGAAAAACTGGATAGGAATTCCAGCTATCATGATTCTCCTTCTGCTACCGTCTCTGTCAGTTGCCCAGGGCGATGACGAAATATTGACACCAGTTGATGACAATCTGTCAGCAACGGTGGCTGATAATTCGGTCACGCCGGACGAAACGGAATTGCGGCCAGCAGCAGGAGAGCAGTTGGAAGAACCCGATCCCGGACTGGACATACCAGGTATTGTAACCGTACAGAACAAACCAAACGATGCTGGAGATCAGCTTATTGTTTCGTTTGAACCTGCTGTAAATTCCGAAGGTATCGTTACCTATAATATTTACAGGCACATTGCTGAAGAAGAGGGTGAAGATACCTGGAACCTGGTTAAGATTGTTCTTGCGATTAACCCGCCGGAGTTCATCGACGGTTACGATCCCGAGTATCCAATTGAGCCTGGAGTTCTATACGAATACAGGGTAGCATCGGTGAACGCAGATGGTGATGAGTTCTTCGGACCTGTATGTACAGCTGAAGTAGTTTCGAAAGGCGAATGGTTTCATACAGACAAAACAAGAGTCCTGATTGCCGGTCTTCTATTCATACTCCTTATTTTCTACTATTTCGGTAAAGCCCAAAGAGGCACTAAGATGTACCTCAGACCCATTGCCGGAATTGAAGCTATCGACGAGGCGATAGGAAGAGCAACCGAGATGGGGAAACCGATTCTCTATGTCCCCGGAATTTCAACGATTTCGGATGTAGCGACAATAGCAAGTATTACAATTCTTGGACGAGTCGCTAAAAAGATTGCGGAATATCAGACCCGGTTGATAGTACCTAATTATGATCCGATTGTATACACTGTTGCAGAGGAAGTTGTGAAGCAGGCCTACCTCGAGGCCGGACGTCCGGATTCTTACGATCCGGATTCGGTTTTCTTCATGACACAGAGTCAGTTCGCGTATGTTGCAGGTGTAAATGGAATTATGATGCGAGACAAACCGGCGACCAACTTCTATCTTGGTATGTTCTACGCTGAATCTCTCATACTTGCTGAAACAGGCTCGCTTTCCGGAGCGATACAGATAGCCGGAACCGATGCCGTGACCCAGCTGCCTTTCTTCATCACTACGTGCGATTACACTTTAATTGGTGAGGAACTGTACGCTGCTAGCGCTTATCTTGGCCATGAACCAAAGCAGATAGGAGCTGTTAAGGGGCAGGATGCGTGCAAGGCCATTATTATGAGTTTGATAACGCTTGCGCTGGTACTTGGAATTCTTGATCTTGTAGCAAATACTCACACACTGAACTGGTTGCGTGATCTGGTAACCGTGTCCATTGTTGAGTAAGCCCACCGGAAAGGAGAAAGAGCAGTGAAAAGAACTGTTCCGCTTATGATAGTCATGGTGGGCGGAATACTGATGATTATTCAGTATTTCATTCCACATCAATATTCTCTGATAGTTTTCGATAATTATCTTGAGTGGGCCCCTATAGTGGGAGCTTTCGCTCTTATTCTTGGCGTCGGGAGCCTTACACGCCTGCACTCGCACAAAATACGCAGGAGGGCTAAAAACTGGCAGTACAGCTGGGCTGTACTGATACCGCTGTTCGGAATGCCTTTCTTTGCTTTGATTATGCCTGAATCACTCGGTGGAGGAACCGATGTTCATGGGGTTCATGATTTCCTGTTCATGCATGTTCAGGTGCCGATTCAAGCCACAATGTTCAGTCTGCTTGCTTTCTACATTGCAAGCGCTGCTTTCAGGGCTTTCAGAGCAAAGTCAGCACTGGCCACTGTGCTGCTTCTTGCAGCTGTGGTCGTAATGCTGGGTCAGGTACCGATCGGAGCTATCTTTGGAAGATGGCTGCCGGAAACAGGACTCTGGATACTCCGCTATCCCAACCTTGCTGCTAAACGGGCAATTATGCTGGGGGTCGGATTCGGAATGCTGGCAACCAACCTTAAAATCATTTTTGGCGTCGAGCGTAACTGGCTCGGCGGAGCAGGGAAGTAGGTGGGCGCTGTGAATATCTGGGAAAAGATGCTTAATCTTGATCGGCGCTGGATCTTCCTGGGAATAGGTATTATATCTATTGTCTTTTTTCTGGTCGGATTCGGAATGCCTGTAACAACGACCAAAGAGGTTGAGAATATTTTCGACTTTGTGAACGAACTCGGGCCGGACGATGCCATCTTCATAGGATTCGATTTCGCGCCCGGAACTCAGGCCGAGAACATGCCTATGGCAGTTGCCGTTTTGAGGCACGCATTCCACAACAACATCCCGGTCTTTATGACTGCAATCGTACCACTTGGCCAGGGAATGGCTGTTTCAGCTCTTAATTACGTCACAGATCCTGCGATAGATGGTCACTATGAGAGAGTACTGTTTGAGGATTGGGCTGACTATCGAGAGGCCGGCATTACGAATAGAGAAGATATTATTGCTGCCTGGGAAAGAGACGGAAACGTTCTTCCGGAAGGAGCTTTGGGATGGGTCTTCGAAGGAAGGGATTATGCTTTACTTGGATACCTTCCTCTGTTTCACCTGGTCATACTTGGAATGACAAATTCAATTGAGACCCAGTTCCCTGTGGATTATCATGGGAATCCAATAGGGGAAATGCCCATGCTGAAGGAGCACAAAAGTCTTCGCGATGTGGATCTTGCCGTTACTAATGCAGCGTCGGGAGCCTGTACTTACTGGATAACCTATGCAAGGGAGAAGATAGGTCTTCCAATTGCATTTGGGGTAACTGGTGTTATGGCAACTGATTACTACCCATATATACAGTCCGGTCAGATCATCGGGCAGATGGGCGGTCTTCGAGGAGCCGCGGAATACGAAGTATTACTGCAGGAGAACGGAATCACGGCAACTACAGACAAAGCCTTCAGAGGTATGGATGTGCAGTCAGCTGAGCATATATTCATAATCCTTCTTATTGTAATTGGTAATATCGCTTATTTCGCAGGCGGATTCCACAAAAAGACCAGACTTAAGGGAAGGGGGTAAAAGATGTACGATACAATAGGAATCTGGGTAGGTGCTTTATTTACGCTTGCCATCTACTCGTTCCTCTACAAAGAGAATCCCGTCTATCGCCTTGCCGAACACCTGGTTGTTGGTATCTCTATGGGATATATAATTGTTCTGATCTATAATACCGTTATACTTCCAAAACTTCTTGAACCGATATTCGGCGGTAATCACTGGCTGCTCATTATTCCGGGTTTGCTCGGTCTGCTGTACATTACAAGGTTCATCCCCAGTATTGCATGGCTTTCAAGATACCCCATAGCCTTTGTTATGGGTACCGGAATGGGAATTGGTTTTCCGCTCACAATGAAGGCATATGTGCTTCGCCAGCTCGAAGCCGCCGTGATTCCTCTCTATTCGTCTGGAATGCCGTGGCATGAGGTCTTAGGGAATATTGTGATGATATTCGGAACCCTTGCGGCTCTCATCTACTTCTTCTTCTCAAAACCGCACAAGGGACTGTTCTTCGGAACGGGTTCAAAGATAGGTATCTGGGTGATCATGCTCGGTTTCGGCGCCACTTTCGGTTTTACCGTTATGGGCCGAATCAGCCTGCTCATAGGCAGAATACAGTATCTGATGGGTGATTGGCTGCATATAATAGAGTAAGGGCATGGGGCCGGGATTTATCCCGGCCCCTTCTGACTGGGATTTATCCCGGCCCTTCTGACCGGGATTTATCCCGGCCCCTTCTACCTTGACCTTTTGAATTCGTTTTCGTAAATTGGCTCGAACGGTGCCGGGGTAGCTCAGTTGGTAGAGCAACGGACTGAAAATCCGTGTGTCGACAGTTCAATTCTGTCCCCCGGCACCATTTCTATTGAGCCACCATCCAAATCTTTCCACATTCTGCATCATGGTTTAGATTCATTAATGATAAATTTTTTGTCTTTGTGTTTCCTATAATACTCTGAGTACAGGAGAGAACCGTGAAAATATTTCAGATCATTAACGGATTACAGATCGGCGGTGCGGAGAAGCTGGTTATGGCTCTTCACCTGGGGTATCTGAACCGTGGAGAGGATTCCACTGTAATATCCCTTACAGGGACCGGTTCCGGATGGTCCGAAGAGGGTTTGTACTCGCTGGGGCTTTCCTCACCTTACGATCCCAGGGCGGTTGCAAGGCTTAAAACGGAAGCTGCAGAAACAGGGATGATCGGTGCGGATATTATCCACTCGCATTTGTTTCCCACACAGTTTTATACGGCTGTTCTTAAAAAAGTCTCCCGTACGGATTGTCTGTACATTACAACTGAACACAGTACCCGGAATCGCAGAAGGGGCACATTTACCGGCAGATTAATAGACAGGTGGCAGTATTCAGTTTACGACAGAATCTTCTGCGTCAGCCGGGGGGCAGAGGAGGAATTGTGCAGATGGATTCCTGAAGTGGCTGATCGGACGGAGGTTATTTACAACGGGATAGATCTTAAGCAGTTTAGTGTTTCCAGAATTTCTAGAAGCGTCCCACCCTTCACTATTGTATCAATCGGAAGCCTCCGAGAGAAGAAGAACTACACAAAGGCGATAGAAGCTTTCTCGATTCTTCGAGAAAGGGTTCCCTTTGAAGTTAAATATACGATCGCTGGAGAGGGTATTTTGCTGAAAGCTCTCAAAGAACAGGTGGAGGGTCTTGGGCTTGAATCGGATGTGAAGTTCCTGGGACATGTTGAGAATGTTGTGGAACTGCTTAACGATTCGGATATATTCTTCATGCCTTCCTCGTCGGAAGGATTTGGAATAGCCGCGGTTGAGGCCATGGCTTCGGGGCTTCCGGTTGTTGCTTCGGATATTCCCGGAATCGGAGAGGTCGTAGGCAGCGATGAATGCTGCGGTCTGCTTGTCAGCCCTGATTCTCCCAACCAGATGGCGGATGCGCTTCAATCCCTTCTACAGAATAGGAATAATGCGTTTAAAATGGGAACCGGCGGGTTGGAAAGAGCTGCCAATTTCAGCATAGAAAGAACAGTTGACGAACATCTCCGTGCTTACAGAGATGCACTGAATGAAGGAACAGAATGAAGATAAGACCGATGCGGAAAGATGATTATTCGTTTCTGGTCAGCCTGTGGAGTTCTTTCCCGGGGAATACGATGACAGGCGCTGACAGCAGGGAGGATTTTGAGAAATTTCTGCGCAGGAACGCGGATTACTGTTTCACAGCTTTCAAAGACGGCAACCTGATAGGGTCTGTGATGGCCGGTCATGATTCGAGAAGAGGATACATTTACCATCTGGCGGTTGATGAGTCGCTTCATGGAAATGGGACCGGAACCGATCTTATGAACGCTGCCGAAGAGGCTCTCAGGGATGCGGGTATAGAAAAGGCCCATCTGTTCATTTATACGGACAATTCCGCGATAAGGTTCTACGAAAAGACCGGATGGCACAGGCGCAGCGATATTGCTGTTATGAGCAAGGTTCTGATCGGTGACAAATATATGGGAACCCGCACGGAATAACGGCGAACTACCTTTTCTACTTACCGATTGTCATAATATGCAAGTGAAGTGATTTCTTCAGAAAAATAAGGGAATGATGATTTCCTGAAAGGCTGGCTGATTTGTCCGATCTTCTGGTTCGTTTGTATAACCTGCCGTGTATGAAAGAACATGATGGTTTACAGGTGAGGAAACCGTTACCTCACCAGTCACCTGCTGTACTGTCATTCATAGAAGACAATTTCAGCAGCGGCTGGAAGGCGGAGGCTGCGGCAGCTTTTGGATCGGTGCCGCCTACAATTGTTATCGCCGTGGACAAAGCCTCCGGCAGGCTTGCCGGTTTCTGCTGCTGGGACTGCACCGCAAAGGGATTTTTAGGCCCGATAGGTGTTCACGATGAATTTCGCGGGAAAAGTGTCGGCAGGGCAATTGTTTTGTCTGCATTGTACAGCATGCGGGAAGCCGGATACGGTTACGCTATCGTAGGCGATGCCGGCCCGGTTGAATTCTTCCAAAAGATCTGTGACGCCAGAGTTATCGAGGGCAGCACCCCCGGAATCTACTAGGGTCAGGTCTCGCATCCGGGCATTATTATCATATTATTATCAATTTATGATATAACTATGCTGTATGAGCTTACATAGCTAACCAAACTTTGTCGTATATGATAAACAGAATTTTCTGGTTTAGTCACTTTAATGATCGACAACGATATTCTAAATAACCCATAAGTTGAACAAGTGTGGTACGTCCCCCGCCTACCAGCTGTAGATGGCTTCCAGGGATGATGAGATTTCCGAGGAAGATTCACCCGATACATGGTTCTGATTTCGGATCCATGTATTACCGACATTTCCGTGTATTTCAAGGAAGTCCACAGGGTACCATCCAAGATGCAGATCTGCGCCGGTAAGGTACTCCACGGTTCCAGAGGGGAATTTTCCCCCTGTTGCGGCTGAGTCCGGCCAGCCTTCCTGAACGGTTCCCTCTCCATGCCTTGTGTGGTTGAAGGTAGCTTCAGCCAGAAGAGGCCAGGCGGCTGAGGTTCCAAGTGACAGCGTTACTCTATCGGCATCAGGCCCCAACTCCGAACCGATGATTTCTCCATGATGGAGGTAGTAGTTGCAGGGCTTTCTCTGACTGTAAACGAACCTGTCTATTCTGGTGTACTCGATTACGGTTCCCAGATCAAAAGAGCTGAGGTAAGCGGACAATCCCGTCGTCCAGCCCAGCTTGTTGGGTCTGTCGCCTGTGTTTTCGTACTGAATATCATCGATAAGGAGTTCTCCGTAGGTTTCTATTCCCCTGAAGGGTTTCCATGATGCGTCGAAGCTGAAAAACGCGTTGTCATCCAGCCTTTCGTTCCACTGCACCGGGTACCAGGGAATGACAGGATTCATGTATGCGAAATCAAGCCCTTCAGATTTAAAGAGAATGGATTCACTCAAACCTATCCGCAGATTGTCCATAGGGGAGTAATCCAATCTGTGTACGGCAAGGTATGTCCCAGAATCGCTGTCGATAGTTGATGTGAATCCTGTGAATATCAGAGTATTCGACAGGTTGAATTGAACTTTCAGCATATCAAGAGAAGGGCTGTTGTTCGAGATCAGCAATTGTGTGAACCGACCTGGACCCCATCTCTGGGGAATTCGTCCGAAACTTAATGAGAGAACTTGATTATTCCACCGGAGATAACCCCAGTCCACATAGAGATGTCTTCCCTTCTCCGTGCCTCTGTGAAAAGGGGAGAAGTAGTCGGGTGGGTTTTCATCGGATCCCGTCCATACGGAGAGTCTTTCGTCAAAATACAGGCCTGGAAGTATATCGACGAAAAGATCGCCGGTGAGTCCTGCCCTGGTCTCGAAGCTGTCCGAGTAATTGAGTACTTCCCCGGTCGCTGTTCCGTTAAGGGAGAATCTCCGATTATCTTCCTGGAGTTCTACCGGAGAAGAACTCCTGCTGAAAAGGATTCTTCCGATGTTATCCAGAGATTTCGTGGTTGTGATGCCATTTTGAAGGAAGGGTGAATCCACCAGTGGAAACGTACCCGGGAGCATGGATTCTGATTCCGTTTCAAGCATATAAAGCCACCAGTTGAGAGGATCCTGAAGCGGCAGTCCTGTCTGATGAATTGTTCCCATTAATAACCCTGCTGCTATCACGGCTGCTGTCATTGATTTTCCTTTCTCTTCAGTTCTACGACTGTCTCTACATGATCCGTTTGTGGAAACATATCAACAGGCTGCAACCCGGCAACAGCCCAGCCGCCATCACATATTACACGAAGATCTCTTGCCAGGGAAAAGGGATTGCAGCTCACGTAGATTATTTTCTCTGAGATGACCCTTCGCAACAGGCGTGAGACCCTGATGCCCAGTCCACTCCGTGGAGGATCAACGATAACGGTGTCCCAGGCCTGTTTCGCTTTCACCGTATCAAGCAGGTAATGTCTGGTCCTGCCTGTAACAAAGCAAACGCCTTTTACTCCGAAATATTCGGCAGCATCGTTTCCGGCCGCAGAGGAATCCGGATTCAGTTCAACGGAAGTTACTTCCACGCCCACTGAGGCCAGAGGCAGCGCGAATGTTCCGCATCCTCCGTAAAGGTCAAGAATTCTTCTATCTTCGCCGCACAGGTCTATTACCATGGATACAATTTTTTCCGCAGAGCCGGTATTCACCTGGAAGAAAGTACCTGGTTTAATCGGAAAGGTAAATCCCCCCAGGGTTTCATGGAGTATCGATCCCTTCGGTATCGTTTTCCAGCTATTTTTTTTCATCCATGCAGTGATATAAGAATCATCTGCGAGGAAAAATTTCGTGACCGGTGAGCCTGAAAATTCTATCATAGCTTCACCCGTTCGATCTGATGCCCTTACCGATACTCTTTTGTAACCATCAAGCTGTTCTTCTGGAAGCCTTCTGAATGCTTTCTGTCCCCTTCTGTTAAGCAGCGGGCAATCATCAATTACCATGATGTCTCCTCTGAAGCGGTGAAGGCCGGGCCTGCCGCTGACGATATCAAAGGAAACCCGGTTTCGGTAACCATTTATGAGGGGTGACGGAATAACATCGTTCATAAGTTCAGCAGAATATGGGATGTTTGCCCTTGAGAGCGCATTTTCTATCCATTCCCGTTTCCAGAAGAGCTGCCTGGAATACTCCAGGTTCTGGAGGGAACAGCCGCCGCAGTCACCAAAATAGCTGCAGAACGGTTTCTTTCTGTATGGGGATATTTCAAGGATTTCCAGCGGATCCGCTTCAAGCCAACCCTTCTTTTCTTTACTTATTCTGCATCTTACGGTTTCTCCGGGGAGGGCACCGCGGACAAAAACTATTTTCCTGTTCTGACTGGAGGAGATTCCACCCACGCTGTTGCCCAGGGCAGTTATTTCAACTGTAATTTCCTCATTCATCAGAATGTATCCTTATTGAAGTTCCGTTGTTTCCTGTGCCATTCTTTCCTCCAGGAAGTGTAATGATGTTCTTCAACAGCCATCCTTATCCTTCCCATGAGTACGGAGAAGTAGTGGAGGTTATGAAGGGTCGCAAGAATTGGCGCAAGCCATTCCTTCGCCGTGAAAAGGTGTCTCAGGTAAGATCTTGAATATGTACTGCAGGTATAGCACTGGCATCCAGGTTGAATCGGTGCCGGATCGTTTCTGAAACGGGCGTTACGTATGTTGATATGTCCTCCTGGAACGAAAAAAGCTCCTCCTCTGGCGTTTCTTGTTGGTACTACGCAGTCGAACATATCCACTCCAAGGGCTACAAAATCAACAAGATCCTCCGGTTTACCCACTCCCATAAGGTACCTTGGCCTGTCTTCAGGGAGGTAGTCGATACATGATTTAACCGCTTTCATCATCATGCTTCTTGATTCCCCTACAGCTATACCTCCTATTGCGTACCCGTCGAATTCCATCTGCGAAAGGGCTTCTGCAGATTTTCTTCTTAAATCCGGAAAACCTCCACCCTGCACGATGCCGAAAAGTGCCTGCTGGCCTCCTGTATGTATTTTTCTGGCCCTTTCGGCCCATCTGAGTGTAAGATTGAGGGATTCCTCCGTTCGTACGCGATCGCTGGGCTGCGCAAGGCATTCGTCAAGAACCATCATTATATCGCTTCGAAATATTTTCTGCAGTTCAATTACTTTCTCAGGCGTAAGAAGATGACTGGAACCATCGATATGTGACTGGAAATGGTATCCCTCTTCTGAAAGCTTTCTCAGTTTTGAAAGGCTGAAGAGCTGGAACCCCCCGCTGTCGGTGAGGATGTTCCGGTTCCATGACATGAATTCGTGAAGACCCCCGGCATTCGCAATAACCTCCGCCCCCGGTCTGAGGTACAGGTGGTAAGTATTTCCCAGAATTATCTGCCAGTTATCCTTGAGAAGGTCGGAATTCCTGACCGTTTTAACGCTTGCCTGGGTACCCACAGGCATGAAAACAGGGGTTTCGACCTTTCCGTGGGAGAGATTCAGCACACCTCTTCGGGCTTTGCCCGATTTTCCCAGGAGATTGAACGAAGGGATATTCAGGTCAAGGACCTTCAGGTTCAGGTTGCGAAATGGGGGAAGGGTCTTCTTCGGTTGTTTCTGAAGAATCGTTGCTTTCAATTTCTTCGGGTGATTCCGTACTGTCCTCATTTACTACATTGGTGGTGTCTTCGGTAACGCTGATATCGGGGATTTCCTCCGTAACTGTTTCGTCGGGAGGGGGAGAAACAGGAATTTCTGTTTCTATTTCCGGTACGCTGTCCTCTGAAGCCGGCAGATTCAGTGAATCCAACTCGAAGATACTATCAGTTTCCAGGGAATCGACAGTTTCCAGGGAATCGACAGTTTCCGGGAAATCAGGAATTTCAATGGAATCAACCGGAACAGAAATTGAATCGGAAGTTACAAGCCTTAGCTCAAGAGATATTGAATCCGGCTGGGTGACAGCTGAATCCTGAGCGACAGTATCTTCCTCTGTGGGAGTTGCAGGTTCTTGTGTAACCGGAATGGAATCATCGTAAGTTGAATCCTGTCCGATAATGAGATCTTCCATTGTGACCGACAGATCCTCCTCAAGTATAAGAATGGAATGATCCGGATCAATCTTCTTTATATGTTCCAGTTCAAGCAGCAGGTCTTCCTCCATGTTGTTTCTGTAATACAGGCTTGCCAGTCTGACATGGAATTCAAGACTGTCCGGATACATCGACATCATTTCCAGATAAGATGCAAGAAGTTCTCTTTCTTCTTCCGGAAGGCTGTGTAAGGATGCAATTCTTTCCCCGGTTCTGGTTTTTGAGAGTTCCGGAGGAACAAAAATAATTACAGCTGTAACCATCAGGGAGACCATGGTGTAAGAGATCACTCTCATCAAGGCTTTTCTTTTGCTCCGCAATATTTCTTTCGCGGGCCTGGGGTCCATATCAGTATCAAGGGGAACGATCTTCGTACCTGAGACCATCTGCAGGATGGTTTTCCCGGTTCGAGGTACAGGTATCAGTCCCAGACCCAGGAGAAGTATAAGAAGGGGGGTCAACAGGAGACGTTCCAATGTCTGCCACTCGGAGGGTCTGAACCCGCGCAGGTCTATTTCGGCAAGGCCTAATGCCTCGAGAGGAGATTGCCCCCTGGTTCCCGTTCGTGTTCTTTCCAGCCATGCCAGCATGGTTACCGAAAGAAGGTAGCTGACCGGCAGGAGTATAAACCAGTGTCCTGAAATAAGATTAAAAACAGTATCCATAAGGAGTGTCCAGGAAAGGATTACAACTATCTCAAGAAAATACAGTCCAGCCAGATACCTTACCTTGGGCGGTATTCTATTAAATAGAGCATATTTCTTGGCGGTAACAGTCATTTTCTGGACTCCTGTTCAATCAGCATGGCATCTCCATAACTGTAGAATCGGTAGGATTCATCAATGGCATGCTGATAAGCTCTCATCATGAATTCATATCCCATGAACGCCGCAACAAGGCATAATAGAGAACTCCCTGGAAGATGAAAATTCGTTATAAGAGCATCCACGTTCCTGAATCTGTATGGAGGGAATATATAAATTTCTGTTTCTCCTGATAATGAGTCCCTGGATTCGATGTCAATGGACTCAAGAACCCTGGTGGCAGTAGTTCCAACAGCCACTATCCTTCCCCCGGTCTGTTTTGTTTTTCTTATTGCCGACAGGCTTTTTGCTGAAATATGGTACTCCTCCGGTTCAAGCTTGTTCTCTTCCAGAATTTCCCGTCGAAGTGGCTGGAACGTACCAGGACCAACATGCAGAGTCACGTGGACGTTGTCTACACCGGCATTCTGGAGATCGGCAAGAAGACCAGGGGTGAAATGGAGCCCTGCTGTTGGAGCTGCCACCGCTCCAGGTTCCGATGCGAAGACGGTCTGATATCTGATGTCATCAAGCTCTTCAGGATCCCGTTTTATGTATGGAGGCAGCGGGACCTGTGCTATTTCTCGAAGCTTTTGTTCGGTGTTATCACCATGGTTGAAACGCACAATTGCTCTGCCATGGTCCAGACGCTTTTCCACAGTGCAGTGAAGATCGTTTCCGAACTCCAGCTGCATTCCGGTTTTTGCCGCCTTACCTGGATGGACAATTGCTTTCCATGTGTCTTCCTCCAGTTTTCTAAGAAGAAATACTTCCACTTTACCACCTGTTTTTTCCCTCCTGCCCGAAAGCCTGGCTTTGAAAACCTTTGTATTATTCAGTACCAGCAGGTCGCCGGGAACCAGGAAATCAGGGAGTTCGCTGAAGAATGTGTCTTTAAGGCTGCCTTTACTGATATCTGCGGTCAAAAGCCTGCTGCTCGTCCTGTCATCAAGAGGTTTTTGAGCGATCAGCTTTTGGGGAAGGGAGTAACGCATACTTGATAGGGATAGTATTTTTCTATTCATAAGGATACTGGAAACCGAACGGTGAACCAGGTACCGAATCCCGTTTTACTGCGAACATTGACCGTGCCGCCCATCTGCTGCGCGAAACTTTTTACTATAGTTAAACCTATTCCAAGTCCTGTTGCTTTTTTGCCATAATTGTTGCCTGTGTAAAACCGGTCAAACAGGTTTGGAAGATCTACAGAGGAAATCCCTTCTCCTGTATTGAAAATATCGAGCACCCAGTGGTTAACACCGTCCATTCTTACTTCTATCTTAACGGATCCTCCCGGTTTGTTATACTGAATAGCGTTGTTAGCCAAATTGCCGATAATCTGTTCCAGCCTGGATCTGTCAAAGGATGCAGTAAAAGGTTCCGAAGGAAGTTCAGCGCTTACTGTAATATTCTGATTTTTGCCCTTTTCTGAAAGGACGGGAAGCAGAGAGGAAACCACATCAGAAGGTCTTGCCCACGATGCATCAAGGTTTTCATCGCTCAACTCGATCTTCATGAAATTCAGCATTCTTTCTGCATACTCAACCAGGTTTATCAGAGCGGTATTCATCGAATCAAGTGATTTCTTCTGGTCAGAAGTAAGTTTACCAAGTTTTTCTGACACCAGAAGATCCGTATGACCTCTGAGAGTTGTGACGGGAGCTCTCATGCGGTAGGAAAGACTCATCAGAAGATCATCCAGTCCGTGGATTTTCTCGCCTGCTGTCTCCTTCCTCTGAATATCTGCTTCATCCCTTATCCCTCTGCTGTCCTTAAACAGCCACAGTGAGAGGGCTGCCCCTATGGTTTGAAGGAATCCTCCCAGAGGATGTCCAAAGGCATCTCTCCGTGTGCAGCCTATGGTAAGTGTTCCTGAGGTTTTACCGTCGCATACGAGGGGTATGGCCAATTCGCTTCTTGAAGACGGAAAGATAGGTGAAAACCTCTGGTCGACTGCTATGTCGGGAACGTAACAAATCTCTGTGTGTGTATATGCCCACGAGGCAATGGATGGAATCTCAATTCGCAGAATAGCGGGTTCAGTTGTAGTACCGAAGAATTCCAGCTGCTTGAGAACCGGTTCCCTGACGCTGACTGTGTGGACAACCAGATAATCCGCACCTACGATCGATCCTATCTCACCTAGTACAGTCCGTACATTCCGTTCACGTCCCTGCAGCAGTGTCATAAAAACCTGGATCGCATTAAGAAGCTTTACTACTCCCTGAATGTATTGATTTGACTGGATGTATTCAGCCAGTATCGGCGCAAGGCCGAGTACAAGCTTTCCGAGAGGATCAGAATCCCGGGAAGACATTCCCGTAATCTTCAGATAAGCCTGGTCATGCTTCTGTTTAACAGGTATCGTAACATTATGTCCCAGTTTGTCTTCAGTCCAGAAAACTGTTGTTTTTGCCTTAAGCTGTTTTTCCTGAGCAGGTAGAGCCACCTCGCCTACAGTAATCCTTCTGGATTTTGAAATATATACGGCTCCCCTTGCCCCAGTTCCCACTCTCAGAAATTCCAGAATGCCACGTGCTGATCCGTCATCCTGATCAGCGTCACGAAGAATATCCATCAGTTCGCTAATGGTCTGGTTTGTGAGAATGTCACCATCAGAACCCTCAATGTTATCGGCTTGTACGAGAAAAATCAACAGATTTTCTCTGTCCGGCATGAGAAGACTAGTTATTTCGAAATGCTGGATAGCATTCCCTGTCAGGGATATATCCGCCCTGAACTGAAAGGGGGCCAGCAGAGTATCAATTTTGTTATCATATAGTGAGGCGACTCTATCCCTGTCTTCACCAGTAATCAAATCAAGGAAATTCGTCTCAATCAGATCATTTCCGCCAACGCTGGAAACAAGATGTGCAGCATGGGTGTTCATGGCGATGATTATACCTTTTTCATTAACTTTGATAGCAGGTATCGGAACAACGGAAAACAGAGTACGCATGAATTTCGAATCATCTTGCTCGAATGCACTCATGGTCATTGATGGAGATGAGAATAATGCTATAAGCAGTTCGCTCATAACATCCGATTTCTTGAGGGAGATAACCTGGGACTTTCTGTTTTTCTGTCCCTTCTTTGTCAGAACGGAAAAATCCCTTACCAGATGTCCGGAAAGACATTTTGAACTGGCCGATAGAAAAGCTGTCATTGAAACCTGATCCAGAAAATCACCGAGGGATGATAACTCGTACCCGGCGAAAAGTTTGTTGGCGGACTCAGTCATGGCGAAGATCCTTCCGGATCCGTCGGTCAGAATGCTCGGTTTTCCTCCCTGTATGACTTCGAGCCATTCCTCCAGTTCCAGCTTGGAAGGACTCCTGAGCAATATGGCCCTCTTGCTGTCGGTACTTACAGATGAGGACAACCAGATCTGATTGTTCAGCAGGATGGGAAGAGTTCCATCCTCCATGGTTGAGAGTGCATTAATTATGGCATCCCTATCTGCCGGTATACGGTCAAGCAGACGCGACAGCTCTTGAGATATCCGGCTGATGGCATTGTTGCTGAGCAGAAGAGCACAGGATTCATCGGGAATTTGAAAACTGAGCATTTTTTTCTTGTTTGACACTTTTCACCTCACGTGTATACAATACAGCACTTGCAGGACGATAAACAATTTCTATATTAAAGACCAAGTCTAGAGGGAGGTCTAGTTGAAAAGAGAGTGCTTTTGTAAATGGAATATGTCCTCGAAAAACAGGGAAGATGCTATTGCAGAGCTGATAAGAGAGTTTTCCTTCCAGAAAACAACAGAGAACCTTCTTCAAATCGCCCTCGAAACAAGGGAACTGGCAGAACCTACAATTGTGCATGAAGGTATTGCCATGCCGCATTGCCGGAGTATACTGGTTGATGATTTCATGATTATCATCGGGAAATCCGACAGTGGTATTCCATGGCCTGAGAAAACAGTGAACATTATTATACTTTTTATTACTCCCGTTAAACCATCGGGACCGAGTGAACACATGGAGCTGATCAAACACCTTGCAAAAACCCTCCGTTCGGGGGGTGCAGAAAAGATCCTTTCAGCAGAATCACCATCTGAAGCAGCTTCAATACTGAAATTCAGTTATGGGGGAAACCACAAGGATGAATAAAGAGCTTGAAAAACTCATAAGTCTTCACGATCTTGATGTCATGATATCCGACCTCGCAAATAAGGACATCAGCAAGCAGGAAAAGAAGCTCGGGTTATCGCCTGACTCAGCTGCGAATGAATTACAGAAGATGAGGGATGAACTGGCCTCAACAATTGTTCGTAAAAACAGGGATTTGTATGAACAGCTTGCAGGGCATTATGGAAATGCTGTGGTACCTGTTGTCAACCATCGATGCAGCGGCTGTTTCACTCAGTTACCAACCGCGTTTTTCACATCTCAAGATAAGAACGATCTGGTAGAAACATGCCCTTCATGCGGCAGGTTCATCTATTGGTGTGACTAAAAGCCGATAATTTCTGAACGGAGATCTGAATATGGAACTGTCAAATGACAGGATAGCTCTCACATACGATGATATCCTGCTTCTTCCTGGTAGATCAGATATTCTGCCATCCGAAGCTGATCTTGAAACAAGGCTCGCTGGAAAAATAGTCCTCAACATTCCTATCCTGAGTGCTGCGATGGATACAGTGACCGAAGCTGACATGGCAATAGCACTGGCACAGGAGGGGGGAATGGGAGTAATTCATAAGAACCTCTCACCGACCAGCCAGGCAGCACATGTCAGGCGCGTGAAAAGAGCCGAAAGCGGTGTAATAGTAGATCCGGTTACTCTTGAAATTGATGCTGTTATTGCCGATGCTCTTGACCTTTCGAAGCAGCATAGAGTTTCAAGTTTTCCCATTCTGAAAGCTGGCCAACTTGCAGGAATGCTGACCAACAGGGATTACCAGTTTGAGGTTGACACGTCAACACCGGTGAAGAAACTGATGACTCCATGGGAGAATCTTATAACCGCTCCTCCCGATACGAATCTTGAAGAGGCACTTATCCTGCTCAGGAAACACAGACTCGAAAAACTTCCTCTTGTTGATAACAAACAGCATCTTATCGGTTTGATAACCGTCAAGGATATACACAACGCCATCAACTATCCAAACGCATGCAAAGATTCATCCGGCCGTCTCAGAGCAGGAGCGGCTGTTGGTGTAGGGAACGATGCTGTTTTGCGATCACGTCTACTGGTAAAAGCAGGAGTCGATTGCCTGTTCATTGATACAGCCCATGGCCATTCGGTTAAGGTGATTGATACTGTATCAACCCTGAGGAAGGAATTCCCGGAAGTTGCTATTGTGGCTGGTAACGTTGTTACGGCTGATGCTACAGTTGATTTGATCAAGGCAGGCGCAGACGGGATAAAAGTAGGCGTAGGACCAGGATCCATCTGCACTACAAGGGTCATAGCAGGGGTCGGATGTCCCCAGGTTACCGCTATCTACGAGTGTGCATCCGCTGCTTCCGAATATGATGTTCCGGTCATAGCAGATGGGGGCATAAAATATTCGGGAGATATAGTTAAGGCCCTGGCAGTTGGAGCTTCATCCGTTATGATAGGAAGCCTTTTCGCCGGGATATCCGAAAGCCCCGGAGACACAACCATTTACAAGGGCAGGAAATACAAAATATACCGTGGAATGGGTTCAATAGCAGCGATGAAACGCGGTAGTGCGGACAGATATTTCCAGAATGATAGAACCGAGAAAAAATTTGTACCTGAAGGAATTGAGGGAATGGTTCCCTTTAAAGGTTCACTTATTGATTACCTGAACCAGCTTATCGGTGGTCTGAGACAGGGTATGGGTTATGTAGGAAGCAGCACGATTAAGGAGCTGTCAAGGAAAGCACGGATAGTAAGAATCACCTCTGCTGGTCTGAAGGAAAGCCATGTTCATGATGTAATGGTAACAAAGGAAGCTCCTAACTACTCTATGGATCAACATGCTTACTGATCTGTTATCGACTGTTGCTGAGGGCGGTAAGGTTATTCTTGAGGAGGAAAACTACCTCCTCGCAAGGGTTTCAATTGATGGAAGAGCTATGTTTGCTGAGATCAGCAGAGGATCTTCTGGTGGATTGTCACCCTCAGACTGGCCAAAGGTTGCAGGGGTTCTGCTTCCCGATTCCCAGATTCATCCGGGAAGTGACAGCGAGACCAGGATCCTTCTTTATCCAATTCCGGATAACGCCGAATTATACGTTGAAACAATTACGCGGGGCGGAAGATTTTCAGAAACCGAAGCCCTGGAAACCGGAAAAAATGTGCTGAAGATCCTCAGAAGGATTCACGATGAAGGATATAGAATAGGGTACCTGGGGCCCGAAAATGTTCTTAGAACGGTTGCGGGAAAGCAATATATACTGGGTGGCGCAAGGGGCATTCCGGATACGCCTTTCTCTCCTCCTGAAGCCATTGGAAGAACTGTTGATGACCCGCGAAGTGATATCTACGCTCTTGGCCTTCTGATGTTCAGGCTTATTGCTGGAAGTGACAACCGCGAGATTCAGGTTGAAGCATGGAACAGTCTTTCAGACGGTATGCTTGAACTGCTTGAGAATATGGTTTCCCCCGAGGCGGACAACCGGTTTCCCAACCTGCTTGTTCTTTCTGAAGAACTGGAAAGTTTTAAACCCGACTACGGAACCTCGGATTTAGAGAAAAGTTTTAAATGCAAGCGTTGGAATTGCAAAAAGAAGAAATTATCTATTTGCATATATATAGTGATCGCAATCACTGTAATTATTACATTAATGCTGATTATTAGTCCCGGCGATGATCGACAGCAGAATCTGGAGAACAGTGAAACTGATTCCACCTCGTTGATTCAGGAGATCGATTCGATTCAGGTTGAATCACAATATTTCCCGGAAGCAGTTGATACACTTTTTGGAGATAACTATTCTGAACCCGTGATATGGATAAGCAATGGAACAGGTCAGCCGGGGAGGGCCAGTGAATTCCGGCAGGAACAAGCATCGAATTATTCCAGCGTCTATACATGTTCGGGAAGTCTTCGCCGTAATTCAATACTTCTGGCCCGAAGGGAAGATCCGCATCTTCCCCTTGAAAATCAGGACAGAATCTACCCCATCGCGGAGCTACTTGCTTCCCGGGATTCCACAATGAAGATCGTACCTGTTGACATCACACTCCTTCTCGGCAGCGATCTTATCGATGACCAGATAGCGCCGGGTATTGTTCTTCCGGTTTCGGAACCGGCAGGCACCCTGTACGTTGACATAGTGAACCACGGACTTGAAGTTTCGTATGGGGGCACCGGAGCCGCAACCTGGGTAAGGTCGGTCCTGAACAACAAGAGTATTATCCTCAATGGAGAGGAATGGCTGATAACTGTTGTAGATTTTCGCGATGGCGACATGCTGAATAATGAGCTGGGCATACCCGCCAGTCTTGAATCAACATTTTTCCTTTACCGAGATGATCTTCTTCTGACCGATGCAGAGGAGGAATTCAGGAAAGCACTCCTTGAGAACACCACAGGCGGACCAATCACTGTACCGATCCCTCCGGATATCTGGATACTTCTTGGACAGTAGGAAAATTCGCATTTATCATTGACTTTTTTTCAAAATATCAGATATTAGCCTGAAAATTGTTTTTCCCGGGAGGCCCGATGAAATATACCATCAATGGCAAAGTCGTTGATCCAATACATGGTGCTGGAGTGATTACGGAGATTACCGATCAGAAGGTTTCCGGAGAGATGTGCGAATGCGTGGTAATTGAGATAGTTGTGGGCAATAAGAGAGTGCTGGTACCGACAGAAAGCCTTGATGATGCCGAACTGAGACCGATTGTTTCCGAGGAAGAACTTGAGGATGCATTACAGGAACTTTTTCGTGAACCGGACGAACTGCCAAAGGACTGGCGGAGAAGAATAGAGAAACTCAAAGACAGAGTTCATTCGGGTGAACCCAAGGAAGTTGCCAGGGCCATCAGAGACATTATTGCCAGATCAATTCTCAACAAGATGAATCCTTCCGAAAAGCGCGTACTCAATGAAGCTGTCAATGTGTTTGCCGGTGAAGTGGCCCTGGTCAGGGACATACGAAGTGATTCCGCTAAGGAACTTATCAGGCGGTCTGCCAGGAGGGGCGTACAGCAAAACATAGAGGCAATTAAGGAAGAACAGAAGAACATGATAGCCACTAAAAAAGCGGAGAAGGCTAAGAAGAAAATAGCTGCCAAGGCAGATACAGATAAGAAGAAAATAGCTGCGAAAAAAGAATCAAAATCAAAGAAAGACTCAAAGGCTGGAAAAACCCGGAAGAAATCCAGCGTTAAGTAATAAAACACTTCAGATATAGGTGATGTACTTCTATAATGCATTCTACCAGAAAATCAGCTGAACTGGAACGGGTTCTTCTGATAAGAGCCTACATTGGTAACGAATCAGAAGAAACAGAATCCACCCGGGAGATGGTAGCTTTAATTGCGTCTGCCGGGGGTATCGTTATAGCACAGGAATCCCAGAAGCGTAAAGCTCCGGATTCCAGGCTGTTCATAGGCAAAGGCAAGGCTGATCAGTTGAGGGAAATTGCCCGGAGAGAGAATATTAACACTATTGTCTTCGATCATAACCTGTCATCAGGTCAGGTATCAAGACTTGAGGAAGTAACGAACTGCAAGATTATTGATCGTACCGAACTCATACTGGCAATATTCGCGGAACAGGCTCGAACAATGGAAGCCAAGCTTCAGATAGAACTCGCTCAGTTGCGATATGCTCTGCCCAGGCTTTCAGGTATGTGGCACCATTTTTCAAGACTCGGTGCCGGTATTGGAACCAGGGGGCCCGGGGAAACACAGCTTGAAATTGATCGCAGGCGGGCGAGATCCAGAATATCATTGCTTGAGAAGAAGATAGAAGAAGTTGAATCCCGCTGGCAGATTGTTTCAGCAGGACGCAAAGGGATGTTCAATATTACTATCGTGGGGTATACAAATGCCGGTAAAAGTACTCTTCTCAATACATTGTGCAAAACCTGGCTTTATACTGCGGACAAACCTTTCGCAACCCTTGATACTACTTCCAGGCGGATGATGCTTCCTGACAACTCCGAAGTGCTGCTCTCAGATACAGTTGGTTTCATAGAAAGATTGCCCGAGACACTGGTCGCCAGTTTTCATACTACACTGGATGTAGCCAGAAAGGCAGACCTGTTGTTGGTTGCTGTTGACAGATCAAGCCCCACCAGAGGGATTCAAATTGATGTCGTAAGAAATACACTCCGGAGAATAGGTGTTGATAAATCCGTACCAAGACTGACTGTATGGACGAAGTGTGACGCAGTTGATGATTTCAGGTATCCGAGAACTGGTGTTGCAATATCAGCATTGTCGGGATTCGGGCTGGATAATCTTATGAATAGAATCATGGGATTCAGAGACAAGTCGCTTGACTGGTTTGAAATTGAATTGAAATACCACGATAGTGCAGTTCTGCACTGGCTTTACAGCAACTGTATTGTAAGAGATGTTATATATAATGAAGACGATTCATCAAGGGTTTTTGCAGGAGCTTTAAGAGGTTATGATTCAATTGAGGGAAAGATGAAAGAGACAGATATGGTAAAGAGTTTTGTCAGATTGGCTGAACCGCCGAAAACAGAGTTTACAGGACAGAGTGATAGAAAATGTACGACGACGACAATATAGATAAACTAAAAACAATTCTGAATAAAAGGCTCCAGAGCCTTCATGACCTGTACTCGGGAGATCTGATATCGATGAACACCCTTTCCAGCCAGCTTCTTGAACTTATTGGTGCCCGGGATGCAAAAACCTACTGGAATCTCACTATGAAAAAGGATATCACTGCCAGGCGTATGTTGAGCATGCTTGAAGACCCTCAGCGGTGGGAGAAGGATTCTACATCACCAGAAGAGGATAGACAGCAAATACTTAAGAAACGACTTGCTGATGAATTCCTTGTCCCTGAAGATTCTTCCCGGGATGTACTTGAAATTCTTCTTGATATTGCCAACCTTCCGCATTTTGAATCAATAGTGTATTCCAAGAACGGCAAGTTACGGGGAAAAAAATCAGGAGCTAAACTCAGCATATTGGACTGAAAACCGAACATTATCCCGGATTCTCAAATTCCGGCGCATTCCAGCATATGCATTGCAGCGGGGAGATACAGTTGAAGAAAATTCTTCTTAATATTCTTGGGTTACTGCTTACCGCTGCAGCCTTGTATTATCTTGCAGACTCCTTTTTAAGCGGTGCTGCCGAGGCTGGCGGATTTTCAAATCTTCTCCTCTTTAATCCTCTGCTGTTCGCTATTTCGTTTTTTCTAATGCTGATGCACCTCCTTGCTGCCGCCTGGTCGTGGATGCTGGTCTGCGGAGTCGCCGGTGCTGACATTTCCTTCGGTCAAGCGTTCAGCGTTCATTTTCTTGCTCAGGTTGGTAAGTATATTCCCGGCAAGGTGTGGGGAGCTGTAGGGAAGATAGGACTTTCCAGGAAAATAGGTATGTCCTCGGCAAAAACCGGTCATGCTCTCGTACTGGAAACCCTTTTCATAGTTGCAGGATGTCTTTTGATGTCCCTGCCGGTAATACCACTGGCCGCACAGCGGATAGGTCTGGGAACCCCGCTCAGTGTGATAATCGTGGTGGCATCGGTTGTTGTTGTTCTTTTCACAGCGCACCCCGGAGCATTCAGAAGACTTTTGAAGATAGTAAGATCCATAACGGGCAGGGATATTGATATAGAGGATCCCGGTTTTGCAAACGTCCTGAAACTGCTGCCTGTATACATTCTTGTTTTTCTTTTACAGGGAGTGGCTTTTGTCTTCCTGGCAAGAAGTTTCGGTATGAACCTGCCCTTTTATCCGGGAGTCTTTCTTCTCCCCACGGCGGTAGGCATCGGTTTCCTGGCTATCTTCTCGCCAGGGGGTCTGGGTATACGGGAGATTTCCCTCGTTTGGCTTATAGAGATTGTAATGGTCTCTGTTGAACCGGGTCAGGCATCTCTGATCTCAATTGCCGGCAGGTTATGGATAACACTGGGTGAAGCCCTGGCATTTCTTTTAGCTGTGATATGGTGGGGGTCGGGAAGAAGAGATAAAAGCTGATTTCCACACAGCTCCAGGCCGCAGTTTCGAGGTTTACGATCTTCTTAATGAATAACGAGGATCACATCTCACATACCGAAGAATGGTACGAATCGGTTTCCAGGGAGTGCGTAATCCTTATTTTATACTGTTTCGAACGTAGCGGGTTGAAGACAAAACTATCCAGGTAGCGCCTAATATCACAGCAGCAGTTGTTGCAATAGCGGCGCCTAAGCCTCCGTATCTGGGTATGAGATAGATATTCATGCCTACATTGACAATTGCTGATATAATAACACTGTACAGGGAATACTGTGGTTTCCCGACGGCAGATGCAGTGGTGGCAAAAAAACTGCCCAGGGGTCTCACGATTGCAAGGGCGCCCAGTATCAGGAGAATATTCCAGTTTTGCGAGTATTTTCCGCTGTAAACGAAATCAAGTACCCGCTGTGGAAAAAATACATACAGGATAACAGCGGGAAGAATAAGAATCTCCGCTACAAGAATCGTACTCCATACTCGGGACAATACATTCTTTTCTTTGCCCTGCTTCCATATTCTGGAAATGTAGGGAAGAAGGACCATATTGGCAGCTCCGATGACCACCAGGGTCAAACCCGAAAGTGATCTTGAAGCACCGTAGGCCGCCACATCATCCGGAGCGATCTTACCAAGCATTAATATGTCGGTTCTGGTATAGATGAAATTAGCTATGGAGGCTCCCAGGGTGATAACCGCGAATCTCATGACAGTTCGAATCCGGTCAATTCTGACACCGACAGAAGGGAAGAAGAGATGTTTGGCGAACCATGAATTCACGAAGAAAGCAGCTACGTTCCCGATTATCATGGCTGTGAATATCTGGTGGGCGGTCTTAAGCGTACCGGTGATAAGGAGTATTCCGACTATTCCACTCTTTATAATGAACTGAACGATATCCGATATCATTACGTCCCGGGTGCGATGTTTAGTGAGCAGAAGCAGCCTGGGCAATCCGCTTAATGTGCCTGTGACCACAACCCCGGCAAGCAGCAGGGGAAGACCCGACAGATCAAGGGGTTCGTAAAAAGAACCGATGATCCCACCTCCCGCAATAAGCAGGAAAGCTGAGAAAAGCGCAAAACACAGGGCCATAAGAATACCGGAATTGGCCAGCTGTTTCTCTCTCAACCCGTCGCCCTCTGAAGCAAGTTTAAGTATTGCCATCTGAATAAATCCTCCACCCAGAAGGACTCCGAACATTTCAAGGCTTTTCGCAACGGCATATATGGCGTAGGCCTCCGGGGGAAGGGTCCTTATTATAAAGATGGTAAGTATTCCCCAGATGGCCAGGGTTCCACGGCTGATCAGGGCGGGAAGCCCTACCTTGATCAGTCTGTGTCGAATTTCGTAGAGATACCTGAAGTGACTCATATCAATTCCTGCTCAGTCCTCGACGTCTGCGATGCTCCCTCAGAGCCAATATGGTTAGATGCGGATGGCATACCGTTCGCCACAGCAGACCTGGCAGAACCGTGGGACTGGGGCGGTTGCCGGAAAACCTGCCCGTGCCCGCAAGAAGCCTGAAGTACAGGGCGTTTCGAAAGATATTCGCGATCCGGCCTTTTGGAAGTCTCTCCCGAAGAGACCACGTGAACAGAGTATCCCACATCTTCATCGTTGTCAGGTGCAGGTTGGAGCTGGAAAGATATCTGTTCCCCGAATGGACCCTTCTCATAGTCACGGGTTCTTTCAGTCGACCCGGAACCAGTTTTGCATAATAAGCCAGCTGAATGGTCATAGCAGTATCCTGGTGCAATCTCAATTCCTCAAAAAACGGATCTTTTTTCCAGAAAGACGATCTTCTAACCACAAGACCGTCCAGGCTGAAATAACCCAGTCTATATTCTATTAATGCATCACATAGCTTCTCAGGAGGTATTCTCTCGTGCATTGTAGTGAGTTTGCCATGCCCCTTTTCATCCCATTTCCTGCGGGATTCATCATCCTGACAATGTACACCTATGGCCTCATAAACCCCATCAATTCCGTCATTTGATTCCAGCAGTTCCTGGGCCATACTGAAGCGACCCTTGAGAAAGAAATCGTCGGCATCAAGAAACGCCACAAAGGGGGCATCCGACCTCTGGATTCCAAGATTCCGCGAAGCGCCTGCTCCGTGATTACCGCCATCGCTGTGGCGGACCAGTATCACCGATTCATATTGACTCTCCAGCCGCCTGCATACCGCAAGGCTTCCGTCGGTGGAGTCGTCCTCCACCAGAACGACCTGCACTGTCTGCTCCTGCTCAAGCGCAGACTCCACTGCCCTCCGGACAAATCCGGCAGCGTTATAGACGGGTATTACAACACTGACTCTCACGAGCTGTCCCTGGATGCGTCTATATAGATTTGCTCAAGCTTGCGAACCTGGGAGGTGATATTGTAATCACTCTCTACACGTTCCCTGGCCGCCTTTCCCATGGCTGCCCATCTGCCGGGATTGGAGATCAGGTCATGCAGGGCATCCTCCAGAACTTTCGAGTCCCGCGGTGGCACCAGCACTCCGGATATGCCGTCCTCGACCAGCTCCGGGATGCCGCTGTGAAATGTAGAGACTATCGGCAATCCCATGGCCATGGCCTCCATAAGAGCCACAGGTATTCCTTCCTGATCACCGCTGGAGGCTGTTACGCTGGGTGCAAGAAGGATATGTGCGCTTTTCATGGCAAGCAGCACCTTGTCCTGCGGCTGCCATCCATCCAGCCTTATTCGATCACCTGCATCCAGTTCCTCAATAAGACCAGCAAGAGTCGGTCTGAGCTCTCCGTCACCGATGATAGTATACTGAAGATCGACTCCCCGCTTATGCAAAGCCGCAACTGCCCTTATACTGTACTCCAGACCCTTCTTCTCTACGAATCTGGCAACGCTCAACACCGAAGCGGTTTTCCCTGAAGACAGTGACCTGGGGATAAAACAGAATTGGCCGCAGTCCACAGCCATCCTGTGGACCACTATCCGCTCAGGGGGACAGCCGAGGTCAATGAGTCTGCATCGCCAGTTTTCACTTATAGGCAAAAAACGGTCGCCCTTCTTAAAGAGGTTTCGATAACAATCATTCCCGTGGCTTTGAAGATGTGTGGTAATATCGAAGCCGTGAAAGGTGGTCAGTACAGGGCCTGTCCTGGCACCAAGATCCCTGAGCAGAACGCCAATATCCCCCAGCATTCCGTAGTGGCAATGAACAATATCGTATGAGCCGGTAAAACTCGATGCGAGGTAGAGATACCGAAGCGAACCCGCTTTTCTGCCGTATTTGAATACATTCAATGCTCTCAGCATCAGACCAGGATTTTTGAACAGACCGGACACCAGCATACGCAGACCTTCAGGAACACGTCCGGGAATACTGGTTGGCTTGCGGATACTTCTTGTACGCTTCAGCAGACCATATTCCTCAACGATGGGCTGGACCTTGCTCTGTTCGGAGGGAATAGTGCGAAAGATGTCCACAGAGTGTCCCAAATCCATAAGACCGGTGATCTGATTCAGCAGGAAAGTCTCCGACAGAGTTGGAAATCTCCTTACAATGAAAGCTATTTTCAATCCGCCCCCATATGTTTCAAAGAAGTGACCTTCCTGCCCGGTATATCCTATTTTCCAGCTATTACGTTCGTGTTATCGTAAATTCTGAATAGAACTATAGCGACTTCCATCCATACGCGGATCATTATCAGGTAAAGAATCATTATTATCGGTCCGAAAATGATAGCGCCGATACCGTACGTCATATCCATCTGGAAAGCGTATACCACTCCGATCAAATAACCTATACAGATGAATACAACGGCGATTGCGTAAAGCACTCTTATTATCTTGGGGAAGACGAAGTTCTCAAACGAAAAATCGAACAGGGATCCCAAAAAACCTTTAGCAGCCATTTTTTTTCCTTTCAGTTCAGTTTACGGAATATAATCCCCGGATTCGCCCAGCTCATCAAGCACAAGCATTGCTGAATCCGCATAATAACCAGATGGAGAAAGCATCAGGTAAGTATTGATGGCATCTCCTGCCCTCATGTAATCTTCCCATTCAAAGTAAACCTTTGCCAGTTCCCAGCAGGCCGGGGAGTAACCTGCTTCGATAGCGGGAAGAAGGATCTCCCTTGCTTCAGCTCCCCTTGATGTCCTGCGGTAGACCGATGCAAGCAGGACAAGTGATTCAAGGCTTGTTAAACCCTGGTTCTGCAGACCTTTTGAGAACCACATCTCTGCTGAATCCATGTCCCCCAGTTCAAGGCATGCCCTGCCGCTCTGCAGCCAGATATCAGGATTTGTTGGAGCACGGATAAAGGCGCTGTCTGACATGAGTGCTGCACTGTCTGGTTTATCTGTCATCAGATAGAGTTTTGACAGTTCGTAGAACCCTCGATAATCTTCAGGACATGTATCGATGTACTGTTCAAAGTAATCAGCGGCACGACCCCATGACTGCCGCATTGCATTGATCATTCCAAGGCCAAGCACAGCCGAAAAATAATCCTCTCTGAGATCAAGCGTCATCTGGAATTCCTCTTCGGCCTGTTCAAGAAGGCCCTGCTGCATAAGAGCCATACCGGTATCAAGATGGAGCTGTGCGGAAAGATCATCAATATCAATTGAATGAATGACAAAACACAGAACAATGAAAATCTGCATATGAAGCCTACCCTTTCCCGGCAATTTACCTTATCATATTTCCTTAAGACTCACGCGTCACATACAGTTTCACTACTCGAATACTGACAAGGACACGAAATGGACAGATACGATCTGGTGATAATAGGCGGTGGACCGGCAGGATACGTTCCTGCCATAAGAGCTGCTCAACTCGGCAGAAGAGTCGCAGTTGCAGAAGAGGAAGAAATAGGCGGAACCTGCCTTAACCGAGGATGCATTCCAACCAAGACACTGGTTGCCAGTACAACCCTCTTAAGGGATTCGCAAACTGCCCGAAGATTTGGTCTCGAGGGAAGCCTTTCCTTTTCATGGGACAAGCTCTCCCGAAGGAAGGATATGGTGGTAAAGCGCCTGAGAAAGGGAGTGGAAGCACACTTAAAACACCTTGGTATTGAGGTATTTAACACTCACGCAGTGCTGAAGAACCCGGGAGAGGTTATGGTCGGTGATAAATTGCTTGAGGCTGAGAACGTGCTGCTGTCTCCCGGGTCCCTTCCCCTTAGACCTGGACCGTTTGCAGTAGATGGAGTTCAGACCAGTCGAGATGTTCTTTCATGGGATACACTTCCCGAGAGTCTGATAATCGTGGGCGGAGGAGTAATAGGCTGTGAATTCGCATCCATTTTTGCCAGCCTTGGTGTAGAAATTACTATCGTTGAGATGCTGCCTTCGATACTGCCCGGTATAGACGATGATATCAGACAGGTTGTTCATAACTCACTGAAGCGATCAGGGGTTAGGATCCATACCGAAAACGCGGCGGAGAGTGTTGAAGTATCGGAGAAGGATGCTGAAGTTATTATGGCAGATGGAATGCGACTGTCTGCGGGAAGGATTCTTGTTTCCACAGGTCGAAGGGCGAGAACCGAGGGTCTTAACCTTTCAGCGGCAGGAGTTGAGTTCACATTCTCGGGGATTCAGACAGATGAAAACCAGATGACGAATCTTAAGGGAGTGTACGCAGCGGGAGATGTTACCGGTAAATGGCAGCTTGCTCATGCAGGGAGTGCCCAGGCTCTTGCTGCTGTGGATCATATGTTCGGCCGCGGAGACCGGAAAATCAACCCGGATACAATGCCGGGCTGTATTTTTACTTCTCCGGAAATAGCCGTAGTCGGCCCCGGACAGGATGAGTGGGAAGAGAGGGGAGTTTCTGTAAGAACGGGAATATCCAGGTACATTGCGAATGGTAAGGCAGTGGGAATGAACGAAACAGAGGGCTTTGTGAAAATAATCGCCAGGGAGCAGGATGATGCAGTAATAGGGGTTCAGATAGTAGGCGCTGACGCAAGCAGCCTTGTCGGTGAAGCTGTTCTGGCGGTAAATCTTGGTGTTAAAGCATCTGAAATCGGAGAGATGATCCACCCGCACCCTACTCTTTCAGAACTGTATATGGAAGCCGGAGAATCCTTCGGGGCAGGAGCCATTCATGGGTAGATCTCCTGATGATTTTATCTCCGCTATAGACGGCCTGGTTAGGATTGTAAGGGAACTCAGAAGCCCCTCCGGCTGCAGCTGGGATAGAGAACAGACTGTTGAATCGCTCAGCCCGTACATGCTTGAGGAAGCCTATGAAGTTGCCGATGCCACCGCGAAGGGTGATATGAAGTTGCTTCAAAGTGAACTGGGTGATCTTCTGCTGCATGTCATAATGTCAGCTGTTATCTGCCAGGAGAAGAATGAGTTTACATTGAGGGATGTTGTGGAAGGTATTTCATCCAAACTGGTCAGACGGCATCCTCACGTTTTTCAGAAGCAGAGCGATCTCTCTGTCAGCGAGGTGGAACAGCAATGGGAGGCGATCAAGGTTTCTGAAAAGAAGGATGAGGGATTCTTCGCATCCATTCCCTCGAGTATGCCAGCCCTTCAGACAGCGTGGAGAATCCAGCAGAGGGCTTCAGAAGTAGGATTTGACTGGCCCGATGCCCGGGGTGCAATGAGCAAAATCCTTGAAGAACTCCGCGAATTTGAGGATTCACTTGATAATGACGATACCGATGCGCAAAAAGACGAACTTGGTGATGTGTTCTTCAGTATCGTAAACTACTACAGACTTCTGGGTTTTGAGCCGGAAGCCGTGTTGAGAGCCAATAACCGAAAATTCATTGACAGATTCACAAAAATGGAAAGAATACTCAGGAAAGCCGGTTATTCACTCGATGAGGCTGACATAGATATGATGGAGAATGCCTGGCAGACAGCCAAGCTTGAATGATCCTACTTGTTTTTCTTGTGTTCGTACATTCTGCGGTCTGCCTCGGCCAGTGTCTCGCGGATTGAAATCACGGTTTCTGAATCCCAGTGAGCCTGCCCGATTGAAAGGGTAACCGGAGAACCGATAAGATGAGTGGTTTTTTCAGCCAGTTTAGAGCCATTGATAATTCTGTCTCTCACTATTAAAGCGGTCTGTCCGGTTTCTATCAGTATCATAAGAAATTCATCTCCACCGTAACGGATAAGATAATCGGTCTCCCTTATGGATTCAGAAAGGTATGAAGCCACTTCCCTGAGGATCTTGTCCCCCATTAGATGGCCGAAGCGATCGTTGATCTCCTTGAAATTATCAATATCGACCATAAGAAAGCCTATACTGCTTTTATACCTCTCGGCCCTGAGTTTTTCACGGTTCAGGGCGATCTGGAAGAAATTGCGGTTGAAAGCGCCGGTGAGAGGATCATGAATGGCCAGGTTTCTGAGTTTTCTTTCGAGACTGATCCTGTCAACCGTACCGGAAAGATGTCCGACAAGCATTTCGAGCATATTAGTGTCATCATTCGTGAAAGCGTCTGGTTCGTTTGAGATGCATTGAAACACAGCCTCGGAACCGATGGATATTGATATTCCGGATCTGAAAGACTCGTTTTCCCGGTTCATCATTTGCATATCATTGTGACTTTTGAACTGAAATGTCCGCTTTTCCGCGAAAGTCATTCCGGCAAGACCGAAATCCAGATTTGTTTCATTTCCAATTCTGTCACTCAGTTCAGGTGATGTAGCTGTGACGGTAAGTACTCCGTTTTTCTCGGTGAGAATCTGGTACATCGAGTTCGGAAGAAGCATTTTTGCTGAATCTATTGCAAGTTGAAAGGCTTTCGCTTTCATCGAACAGACTTCCAGTTTCGATGCAGCATCGTGGAGAATTCTCAACCTGCGCCTTGCAAGACGAAGCTGCCAATCCAGCTGTTTTCTTTCAATGGAATGATAGATTGCCCTCATGAGGGAATCCGATTGGAGTTTTCCCTTAACAAGAAAATCCTGGGCACCAGCCTTAAGGGCATTCAGCTCAGTTTTTTCATCATCTATCTCAGTGAGAACGATCAGAGGAACATCCAGAGCATGGCGGCAAATCTGTACTGTAGTGTCGTTACCGGAACTGTCAGGAAGATTCAGGTCTGCTATGATAACATCAAAATTCTGCTCTTCTATTCTCTCAAGAGCGGAAACCAAGTTATCTGCCCTTTCAACATGGAATTGCTCAGTCGATATTTCCATCAGAATTCTGCGGAAATTCCTTGCATCCTCAAGGTTTTTTTCGATCAGAAGAATATCGAGTGATGAATTGATGGTAAACCTCTTGTTTCATTTCGTCAATTAAGATATAGAATTATATACAAATAATAGAGAGCAGTGAAAGGTTCGCGTTTATCTTGACTTCAGCCCTGTCTGGTGCAATCTATTAAATATGTAACAGGATCTCCGGCGATCGTTCTGCATGCTGCCGGGCATCATTCCTGATTGATGGTTTGGAACAATGCGAAATACACTATTTTTTACAGCTCTGGCGGTTATTGCATCCGGCCAACCCGGCAATGCAGATGGACTGAAATATGGGGATACGCTTTTTAGAATAACACTGCCCGACGGATACACAGCCACTGTATTCAATACCGGTATCAACGGAGTTGACGGGCTTGTGTTTTCATCATCAGGGTATCTGTATGCAGTTTCAGAAGGCGATGGTGTAGTATACAGGATAGATAGATCTGGAAATGCCACCATATTTGCTGAAGGCCTTGCAAACCCCGAAGGTATCGCTGTGGACAGCCTGGGGTCGATATACGTTACGGAAGATGTGGAATATGGACGACTGATTAAAATTGAGCCATCGGGCAATGTGGAAATACTTGCTGACAGCCTTCATTATCCTGAAGGGGTCGCATGGATGGAGGATGGCGACCTTGCTGTTACCGAATCCAGTTTGGAAGCGATCTCCCTGCCTCCTGTATTGACCGGTGTTCTCAGGATTGATGTAAACGGATCTTCCCCCCTTTTCTCATCGCTGTATCTCTGGAGCTGCTCAGATCTCATTGTGGACAGCAGCGGGATGCTCTATGTATGTAATGAACTTTCTGGCTACGGGTTTATTCAGGCTTCGCTGTTGCGCATCGATCCATTATCCGGAGAATGGGAAGTTTTCTGCAGGGGTCTACATGCGTGCGAGGGAATCTGCTGCAGCGCCGATGGATTCTTTCCTATGTACGTTGCCGAGGAAGATATAGGAACAGGTTCGGGAAGGCTTTCTCTTGTAGATGAAAATGGTACTGCAGCTGTTTTTGCGCAGGGTTTTTACAATATTGAAGATGTGGCGGTTGATACATCGGGCGGGATTTATGTAAGCGAGGATACTACCGGAATGATTATTCTTATCAGAAGGGAAGACTGATCGGATAATTTGCTTATTACTGAAATCGAGGGGGTTCCTGTGTCCAGACTTGATGATTTAAGATCTGAAGCGCTTTTGGGCGGTGGCGAGAAAAAGATCAGAAAAAGACATGAAAATGGCAAGCTGACTGCAAGAGAACGCATTCATCTGCTTCTTGATCCTGAAACGTTCCATGAAATGGGCATGCTGGTTACACATAACTGCAGTGATTTCGGTATGGAGGGGAAAAAGATTCCCGGAGACGGCGTTGTAACCGGTTACGGAAGGATCCATGGGCGGCAGGTTTACGTTTATTCGGAGGATTTCACTGTTTTTGGCGGATCCCTTTCAAAAGCTGTTGCGGACAAGATATCACGACTGCAGGATCTTTCTCTGAAGAATGGAGTCCCGATAATAGCCATAAAGGATTCCGGGGGAGCAAGGATACAGGAAGGAATCAACTCTCTGGCAGGTTACGGGGATATCTTTTTCAGAAATGTGAAAGCTTCCGGTGTTGTTCCTCAGATATCGGCTATCATGGGTCCCTGCGCGGGAGGAGCGGTGTATTCCCCTGCCCTGACAGATTTTGTTTTCATGATCGATCAGTCCAGTTACATGTTTTTGACCGGGCCTGATGTGATAAAAGAAGTTACTCATGAGGATGTAACCTTCGAAGAGCTGGGGGGGGCGGCCACTCACAGCGGAAAAAGCGGTGTGTCGCATTTCAATGTCAGTTCAGAGGAACAATGTCTGGCAACTATAAGAGAACTCATGACTTATTTACCTCAGAACAATATGAGTGATCCTCCCGAAGTACAGTGTACCGATCCTGTGGAAAGAAGTGATGAATCATTGGATACATTGATACCGGCAGATTCATCATTGCCCTACGATATGAAATCCGTAATTAAGTCAGTCGTTGATGACGGCAGGCTGCTTCAGGTTCATGAAGACTTCGCTCCCAATATGATAGTTGGATTCTCAAGGATGGATGGAATGCCAGTGGGCATCGTTGCCAACCAGCCGGCAGTGCTTGCCGGTGTACTGGATACCCTTTCTTCCGCTAAAGCTGCGAGATTCATAAGGTTCTGCGATTGTTTCAACATACCCATTCTTGTCTTTGAGGATGCGCCCGGTTTCCTTCCAGGGGTTGAACAGGAACATTCCGGGGTTATTCGGGAGGGGGCAAAGCTGCTCTACGCTTTCTGTGAAGCCACCGTACCCAGAATCACGGTTGTAACCAGAAAAGCGTTCGGAGGAGCTTATATAGCTATGAATTCGAAAAATGTCGGAGCTGATATGAATTTTGCCTGGCCCTCAGCTCAAATCGCTGTAATGGGAGCCAGGGGAGCTGTCAAAATCCTGTTCAAAAGGGATATCGCGAAAGATAAAGACCCGGAATCCAAGCGTCAGCTCCTCATAGATGAATACAACGAACTTTTCAATAATCCTTACGTTCCTGCGGGAATGGGATACATTGATGAGGTGATAAAACCCCATGAAACAAGGTCGAGGGTTATATCATCTCTGAAAATCCTGGATGGCAAGAGGGAGAGCATGCCGCCAAGGAAGCACGGAAATTGTCCATTATGAACGGCATAAGTAAAATTCTGATAGCGAACAGGGGTGAGATAGCCATAAGAATTGCCAGGGCCTGTCATGAAATGGGAATTACTTCGGTTGCTGTATTTTCCCAGGCCGACAGATCGGCCAAACACGTAAGGTATGCGGACGAAGCCTACGAAATTGGTCCTGCTCCATCTGCTGAGAGTTACCTGGTAATTGACAGGATAATAAAGACTGCTTTAAAAGCCGGCTGTCAGGCTGTTCATCCCGGTTATGGATTTCTTGCTGAAAATCCCGCATTGCCTGCGGCCTGCGCTGCGGAGGGGCTTATTTTCATTGGCCCGGATGCGGATTCAATGGCTCTTCTCGGGAACAAAACAGAAGCGCGAAAGGTGATGGAGAAAGCCGGGATTCCCATAATACCAGGAACAAAAGAGCCTCTGAAATCAGAAGCCGAAGCTCTTGCCGCTGCTGCGGAAGCAGGATACCCCGTTCTGCTGAAAGCCGCAGCTGGAGGCGGTGGGAAAGGAGTACGTGTTGTCCATTCGAAGGATGAACTACCACCCGCCTTCAAAAGAGCTGGAGCCGAAGCCCTTTCCTCATTCGGCAATCCCGATATTTATCTGGAGAAATACCTGATTGAACCGAGACATGTTGAAATACAGATCCTCGCGGACAACTACGGTAATGTCATACATCTCAACGAAAGGGAATGTTCGGTTCAGAGGCGGTACCAGAAATTAGTTGAGGAGTCACCCTGCTGCATCCTCGACGAAGCAATGAGGAATAGAATGGGCAACGCTGCAGTTGCCGCTGTCAAAGCCTCAGGATATACGAACGCTGGTACGGTTGAATTTCTGATTGACTCCATTGGTGATTTTTACTTCCTCGAAGTTAACGCCAGATTGCAGGTCGAACATCCTGTAACCGAGATGATAACAGGTATCGACCTGGTCAAGGAACAGATAAGGATCGCTTCCGGGGAAGAACTTAATCTGACCCAGGAAGACATCGGTATTAACGGAGCTGCGATTGAATGCAGAATCTCGGCGGAGGATCCCGAGACTTTTCTTCCCTCGGTAGGCTACATAAGGGAGCTTGTCGAACCCTCCGGACCCGGAATCAGGCTTGAATCAGGAATCTCAGCGGATTGTGACATTCCTGTTTTTTACGATCCTCTTATTTCCAAGGTAATTGCATGGGGCAGGAACAGAGAAGAGGCCATAGCAAGGATGCTGAGAGCTCTCGATGAATACAAGATAAAGGGTGTCAAAACAACCATACCCTTCCACAGGAGGGTACTTGTGAATAAGGATTTCGTTGAAGGGAACTACGATACGGGTATCGTCTCCAGAATCGAGAATAATAAGGCGAATGATTTCCTGGAAATATCCGCTATTGCCGCCACTATAGTGGCAATGAATAATGAGAAGGTTGGTTTTGTTTCCGATGCGAAACAGGACGACAGGTGGAAACTATCCGGAAGGATGTACGGTGGCATTCGAAGTATCTGACGGTGAACATACACTGAAAGTTAAGGCTTCAAGACTTGAGGTTCGGCCCCATGATGAGCTTTTTGAAATTGAGATAGACGGCGTAACGAAGGTCATAAGCATTTCCAGAATATCTCCTGCGCATCTGTCGATTATCCTTGATGGAAAGTCTTACAATGTTGAAGTTGAACGCTTCAGGGAAAAGTACCGGGTTGTTACAAGGGGAGAGGTTTACGAATTCAGCGTAACGGATGAGAGGGAAGTGGCAACAACCGCAAAGGCACAGGTAAGTGGACGGCTGGTTGTAACCGCTCCCATGCCCGGTCTTGTTGTGGAACTGATGTGCGAAGCAGGACAAAGGGTAGAAGCAGATACCGGAGTTCTTGTTCTTGAAGCCATGAAGATGCAGAATGAAATAACCGCCCCCGTTTCAGGCACAATCTCCGAAATCCCGGTTGAACCTGGAGCTTCAGTAAACTCGGGTGACTGTCTCTTTGTAATTGAAAGTTGATGAAATATTCATTTTAAATGCAGTATAATCTGCACTGCTGCAATGCTGGTTCTCACTGCCGAACAGTAGTCTACCTGGTAATCATTTCAAGGGCTGCATCAAAAATCGGATCCACTCCGGCCTTAGAATCAGCTTCTGAAACCGGGATGAAAATGCCGTAAGCTATTCCTGAATTGAGTATAAGGGTGTTATCAGTGGAATAGGTTACCATATCAAGTATCTCAATGGTTCAGCTTTCAGTAAGATTGAATCAGCCCGGACTCATCACAAATACTCTACTACAACGCCGTATACAGCAGCGTCTACTTCGTTATACTCATGTATCCGTCCTCGACGTACAGTTCAAGTACGCATCCGAAGTCTGCATTCGCAAGCCTCGTAGCCACTACAGCCTACGATATTTCGCTATGAGTACCTGTGATGAATCCGGGTTAGGCAGCGGTTGACAGATATAAACACTTTGTTAGATTCGACTAATAAAATAAGATATACCTAAATGCATAAGGCTACTCTAATCACAAACATACAACGAAAGGAAAAAGATGAAAACGTTGCTTGTTTCAGTAATACTGTGCTTTACTGTTTCTTCGATGGCTCTGGAACTCGAGGTGCCCGAGATAGGCGGCAGTATCCTGATCGATAATCTGAGCATTTCCCAGGATTCCAGTTACAACCAATCGGGGGTGTTCGTGGCTGCTTCAAATCGTTTCCGTGTGCGGAAAGCCACAATTGAAATCTCAGGCACTGCAGGTGAATTAATAGAATATGAAGCATCATTTGGTCTTGCCAGCTGCCTGGGAAGCGGTATGACCATGGCTCTCATGGAAGCAGGAATACGTATATCTCCGCTTGGCGATGAGAAAATCGTTCTGGGAATGGGAATGTTCCATGTGCGGAGAGGTTTCGAGCTTGGTGAAGACTGCGGCAAAACACTTACAGCGGAGAAGCCGATGTTCAGGACAGTAGTATCACCAACATGTCATCCACTGGGTGCCGTTTTGGAAAGCAACCTGAGTCTCGGTGCTATCGGAGGTCTTGAAGCTCAGATTACATATGCCAACGGAAATAACGGAACCCTGGATAAAGAACATGACGCCAACTTCGCGCTTTTCTACCAGCTTCCGGTTGCAGGGCTCACTATCGGTGGATTTTATAACGATCTGGCTATGGAAATAAACCCGGAAATTGATGGATGTGAGGACGCGTCAAGGTACGGTTTCGGTCTCGACTACGAAGCGGACGGGATAGCTGTAAGAACCGAGATGATAAATGTAAAAGGTGTAATGCCCGGAATGCGCCCTCAGGGCTGCTCCGATACAGGTGAAAATGTGGAGAACAAGTGTCTGCTTGCCCAGGCCGGTTACAGCTTCAATACAGGATCGGAGTCGATTTCTTCGGTAACACCGTATCTCAATTACCAGAACTGGGATCGATGGAGTAATGCCAATTCAGGCGATTACGAATTCTCATGGCTTACAGGTGGAGTGAAAACCTGCATAGGCAGTCCGGACACCTACATAACTCTGGATTATCGTATGCCGACAACCACTCCCGAAGAACTTAATGAAGATGCATCAGTGATGACCGTAAGACTGGGGCTTTCCTACTGAAAGTATTTCAAATGAGATACAAATTGAAGGATACAAAATGAAATACATAGCATTTGTTCTGATGATCATTGCCGGAACAGGTTTGAGTGATACATTCGACCTTATTCCGGTTGCGGATACGTACACACTCCCATCCGGTGGTTGCTACGGAACTCTGAATTACATGCAGATCGCGAACAAACCCGCCAGCGGGCATCCCGACGAGAGAGCCATGATGCTGTGGGATCTCTCGGAATACATGGGAGCGACAGCGACAAGCGCTACACTCTATATAAACATCTTCTTCCAGTGCCCTTCCGGTGCCGGAACGTACACAGAATTCTATCATGCGACAGAACCCTGGGACGAGAGCTGGAGCGGAGCCCATGTGCAGCACGGTTCAACATTCTGGCAGTCATATCACTATTACAGTCAAGGATGGGTCGGAGTCGATGTTAGTGATCTGGTTCAAGCATGGCTGGACGGGACAATGGAGAACCACGGCATTGTACTGCAGGTGGCAGGTGTATATCCATGGACCAAGTTCCACTCACGGGAAACCTCAGCCAACAGCCCGTATCTCAGACTGGAATTTCCTATGGCGCTGGAGCAGGATACATGGGGGGCGATAAAGGGAGTATTCTGATAATCGGCGGGATAGTGGGTCATAATCTGGATCACAGTATATTTAGTAAAATATTGAAGAGGAAAGAACAGTGAGAAGAATATATTTGAAAACGTTCCTTATCACACTGGCTGCGTTCGGAGCAACTTATATGCTTCTGGTGTTTTCCTCCAGGATATCATCCGAACTCTATTCTGTCGTTGGAATCCTGTTTGCGATTATGGCTCCTGCCGCTCTTGTTCTTTCGGGAAGAAGGAAATTCAGCACCTTTGCGCGAAATATGTTTGGAATAGTATCAGGACTGTTCCTCTGGGGATTTATTGGTGAATTCCTTGAAGTAAGAAATCACCTGATAATTGCTGATTCAAGCTATTTGCCCGTATTGCTTGTACTGGTTTCCCTGCTTGTTATAATGCTTCTGCAGAATGGTCTGCGACTGTCATACGGGTTTGCGTTTGGGCATTTTGCCGGTATATGGAGCCTGCATATGTGGATGATTTATCAGTATGAACATCTTGGGAAAACCCACTGGAGTACATATGTGTCTGCGGGTACAGCACTGATTCTGGGGATTCTGGCAATTTATCTTAGTAAGAAATATCGTAGAACAGGGAGGAAGATGGCATTATCACTCACATCTCTTCTTCTATTATGGACGGTGCTGGAGTACGTATGGGGATGGAGGTTGATACCCGGGCCGTACGCTATTTAAATTGATGTATGCAGATAATGAATTGTACTGAAATGCTTCTACCGTCACCGAATCGGTAAACCACCCACCAAAAGAAAACTCAATCTCTCAGTACCTTGAATACCCGTCCGGAAGGATACTTGTGAAAGATCCGGGTAGTTGCGGAGAGGATTACCTGGTCTAATATTATACTGAGTGTTCATAATGCTTATAAGCCTGCCATTGCACCGGCCATAAGAGGGGAGTAACCGAATTACGGAACCAGTCGGAAAGCTCAGATCCCTGAGTATGTTCTTCCCATTTCATAACGAGGAGGATAACGTAATTTCAGTTCTGGAGGAAGCTCTGGAGGTAGGTTCGACGGTAACCGACGACCTCGAGATCATCGCAATCGACGATGGCAGTACCGATCGTACCGCTGAGAGGGCTGAGGCGGTGAGGAGCCGTTTTCCGGAAAGAGTAAGAGTGGTTTCTCACGAGACCAACAGGGGTTACGGAGCAGCAGTCAGATCCGGACTGGAGGTTTCCACGCGAGAATGGGTCTTTTTCAGCGATGGAGACAGCCAGTTCAAACTGTCTGATATATCCAGACTCATCGAGCTCACCGATTCGGGCAGGAAGAAACTGCTCGCCCTCGGTTACCGCATGAACAGGATGGACCCGCTCCACAGGAGGATCAACGCCAGCCTTTTCAACGGAGTTCTGCGGCTTGTACTCGGTATCAGGGGGGTCCGGGACATCGACTGTGCATTTAAACTGATTCCCGGGGAAGCTCTGAAAGCAATCCCGCTGCTTGCCTCGGATGGAGCTATGATTTCAGCGGAACTCCTCGCCAGGTGTTCAAGAGCGGGGTTCACGCTTGTGGAAACCGGAATACCTCATTACCCAAGACAGTTCGGTGACCAGTCGGGCGCAAGGCTCAGTGTCATCGCCAGGGCTTTCTTTGAGATGTTCAACTGCATCAGGAACGTTCGTTCCGGATGAGAGTACTTCTCGTCAATCCGCCAACCGGTGTCTACCTCAGGGAGGACAGATGCCAGGCTCCAGTCAGGAGCATGATGGCTCAGGGCGCCAGACCGCCGATGGATCTTGCCTACATTGCAGCAACATGCCGGGAAGCTGCCGGAGCCGAGTGCAGGATAAAGGATTTCCCGTTGGAGGGTGGAGGCTGGAGAGCCCTGGAGGCCGAGCTGCAGAACTTCAGACCTGATATTCTCGTAATAAGCACTACCACGCCTACATTCAAACGCGATATGATGGCCGCCGAGAAGGCTCACAGGATACTTGAAGACTCGGTGACATGCATTGGAAAGGGAGCACACTTCTCCGATCACGATAAGGAAGCTCTTCTGGAACACCCTGAGCTTGATATTGCGGTCAGGGGGGAATCGGAGATCGTTATCGCGGAACTGGTTTCGGGTAAGGACACGGCAGATGTGCTGGGAATTTCACGGTTAGGTGCTGACGGGAGTTTTACCCGCAATCCGGACAGACCACCGCCGGAGGATCTGGATTCGCTGCCTTTCCCGGCCAGGGATCTGCTTCGGAACGAGCTGTATCAGGATCCGGAAACCGGTGACCCTCTTACGCCGATACTCACTTCGAGAGGTTGCCCCGGAAGGTGCATCTTCTGTCCGGTCTTTCTCGTAAGCGGGAGAAAACTGCGGAAACGCTCAATCGGAAGCATCATGAAGGAACTGGATAGCTGCGTCAGTGATTACGGCATACGTTCATTTCTGTTCAGGTCGGACACATTCACAATGGATAGGAAATGGGTGCTGGAACTCTGTTCAGCCATCAGCGAGACGGCTCTTGATATCAGATGGGGGGCTAACTCCAGAATAGACACCTTCGATGATGAGATGGCAGCCGCAATGGCATCCGCGGGATGTCATGTAATTTCCTTCGGGGTCGAGTCAGGTGATCCGGAGATACTGGCGAAGATACGCAAGGACATAGCTCTCAAGCAGGTACACAAGGCAGTGGAAATTTGCAGGAAAAACAGAATAATGTCTCTTCTCTATTTCGTTGTGGGACTTCCATGGGATACGAGAGAGTCTATACGGAGGACGGCACGTTTTGCGAGATCTGTTCCCGCTGATTTCTACGAATTTCATGCGGCATACCCTTTTCCAGGTACGCCCATGTATGAGATGGCCCTCAAAGATGGTCTTTTCCGTGAAGAGGATCTGGCTGGTGGCGACTACTTCACCCCGATAATGAACACATACTCACTAACCAGCATTGAAGTGGCCGCCGAGAGAAAAAGAGCCATACTGGGTACTTACCTTTCAACTGCGTTCCTTTTTCGTACACTGGGAAGGGTACGCTCATTCGGACAGCTCTGGCATTACACCTCATTTGGTTTCTCAAAACTGTTGATCCTGCTCAGAGGGGCTAGATCGTTGCCTTAATTGCTCCCCATGTCATGCGTTCAAGTGCCACACCGGAGATAGAGCATTGGAACTCGCAAACATTGAAATTCCCTCCTGTTTTATATACCCAGAATAAAGTGCTGCGCTGCTGGCACCATGCGGCGCCGTAGCTCTGGTTAGCGCTCTGGGGAAGAACGTGGGTGCCGATGAAGGTCAGGTTCGCCCCATCCCATTCATAGAAGTAGAAGTCGGACCAGGTGAAGCCGCCTATCATCACAAAGTGCGTACCGTTCATGGGGAAGATGGTACAGGCCATTGCGGAAGTACTGGAAGGTGGCTCGGAAAGGGTCCACTGGTTGAGGATAGTGCCGTTTGTGTCGAAGCGGTAAAGGATGTTGGTGGAGGATTCAATCTCCCAGATGATGCTCGCGTCCATGTCCATTCCCATGGGGTTCGGAGAGGGATTCGCGAATTCCGGGTTCCAGATGCCTGACTGGTATTTATTGATATCCGTATCCGACCCATTATCGTTGATTAAGATGTAGTCGCTTCCGAGACAGATGCCTGCAACATCAGGAATCTCGACCGGCAAATCGATCTGATCGAGCAGTGTGCCCGTATAGTCGTAAATGCTTATCATGTCGGTGCTATAGTCAGTGATGTAGAGCTCACTGGTGGTATCGGAGCAGTCGATGCCCCTGGGAGTTTTGGTACTGGTTAAGATCCATGTGCCAAGCGAGGTTAGAACAATGTTGTCTGTGGAATATTCTTGCTGCGGTTCGACATAGTGGGAGTCATCGTCAGTGTAGTTGGCAAAAGCAATTCCAGTAATCATAAAAAGAACAAGAAAAGTCTTCATAATGTATCCAATCTATCAGCGAATTAATCCGCCAATCGTAAGTTTAATCTTCAAGTCATTATCATTACAGCATATAGCTAAACCAGATCATGTCAACCCCCATACATCTATTTCAAGGCATAGCCCTCTCTATATCAGAGAGAGTTCCTGAAATCTCTGAAAGCTCACCTGAGACATCGTCGATATTTTCTGCTATCCCCCTGAGGTAGTAGCTATCTCCGAAGCCACTTGAGCTGTCCCATTCAGCGTATGCCGCTCCAGGTGATATCAGGTATCCCACAAGGAATACCACGGCAATGGCAGCAAGAACCACGCCGACAGCAAAGGCTTTTTCGAAACCGTTCTCGAACTTTACATCAACCTTCATCTCCATCCGTCCTTTCTATTTCAAGCTCTGAACGATAATACGGAAATTTTTCGATTTTATCAATTCATCGCCTGTTCAATACTTACCGGTTACATCAGATATAGAATATGATCGGAACCAGGAAATTCTGAAAGTTATTCAGAAACTCAGAATACGGGGAATGCTATACTATCCGGGAAAACGCTTCTGTGCCATACCTTCCCTGGCCTATGGAACCTGTAACAGTCATCCTGATGCCATTTCAGGAGAATATCATAAGAGTATATGCGGAATCAGATGGCTGAATGCGTTATGTTGATTCGAACTCGAATTCATCTTCAACAATAACCTTAATGCAGGCTTCAACTACATCAGGGTCAAAAAGAATGCCCTTGTTCTGTGAAATTTCATTGATTGATATATCTATGCCAATAGCCGGTCTGTAAGGTCGATGGGAAGACATGGCTTCAACAACATCGGCGACACCGAGAATTCTTGCTTCAAGAATTATACCTTTACCCTTCAGCCCTTTCGGGTATCCCGAGCCATCCAGTCTCTCATGATGCTGCAGTACAGCTTCTGCAACAGGCCAGGGGAAATCAATTGATTTCAGAATATTATATCCCACGGTAGGATGTGCCCTGATCAAACTGAACTCGATTTCGACAAGTTTGCCAGGGCGGTTGAGAATAGAAGGTGGAACATAAATCTTACCGATATCGTGAAGAATACCCGCTATACGGATTCCTTCTATCTTCTTTTCTGGCAGTCCCATTTTTCTGGCTATTGCACAGGCGAGAGAAGAAACCCTGTACTGATGTCCGGCGGTATACGGATCAGTTGTTTCAGCAGTAAGGGCAAGGGCGTGAACAGTTCCTTCAAGTGTTCTTCTCAGGTCCTTGAAGTCCTTTTTGATATCTTCCGCTCTTTTACGTTCTGTTATATCTTCTATTACTCCGTCATAGTATCTGATCCTGCCCTGTTCGTCTTTGACTGCGACTGCAGAAACAGATCCGAAAAACGAAGCTCCGTTTTTCCTCTTTAATCTCAATTCTTCATCTCTTACAGAACCGAAACTGAGTATTCTGGAATTGAAAATCCGCCTGTCTTCAGAGTTTTCGTAAAGATCTGAAACGTTTGTAGAGAGGAATTCCTCCTTGTTCTTGAAACCGAACATTTTAACAATCGCGGGATTTGCCTCGATGAATCTGCCTTTCGGTCCTACGGTGTTTCTGTATACACCGATATTGATGTTTTCGGTGAGAGATCTGAATTTTTCTTCACTGTTCTTGAGAATTTTCTCAGCCTTTTTTCTTTCTGTGATATCAAGTATCAGGGCGATAGAGCTTTCAAATTCACCATCCCTGTTCATGCATGGTACGGCGGAAATACTGATATTTCTGAGTTCATTGTCTTTTCGCCTGAGGTTTATTTCGTAAAGGCTCGAAATGCCTATTTTCCTTTTAGCGGTTTCACTGAGAAGCTTCTTGAATTCATTTTCCGGCAGGATATCCTTCCAGTTCATATCAATAATCTCACTTCGGGAATACTGGCAGATTCTGCAGAATGCTTCATTTGCGAAAATTACGTTTTCTTCGGGATCAGCAATTACTAGACCCTCATGAAGTATTTCAACGAGTATACGATATCGTTTTCTGCTGGTGTGAAGTTCTTCTTCTGATTGCTTTAATTGCTTCTCGGATTTTTCAAGCTCCTCAATCCTGCTACGCAGTCGTAATATTGTCTGATCATCTTTTTTCATAGTCTAATTGTTCCTTAATATCTGTAGAAAATTGAAATTTACAAAATCTGCGTACTGACCGTGAGAATACTCTTCATACTGTTTATCCGTTCGTGATTCTCTGCCTTAAGTGACAATATCAATAACAACCCGGCTTTGTCAATGAAATGAAGAACTGTTGAACGATAAGAATAGTGTTCAGGTACACACCTTTCACCTGTGTTCCACCTTCGCAAATTGGAAAGGGTGCATTCATTCGGACAGTTCTGGCATTACATCTGATTTGGATTTTCATAACTGTTGACCCTGCTCATAGAATGGTCGAGAACTAAGAAGCTGTAACTCATCCGATACCCTGTCTATATCCACTGCGGAAGTTAGATCCGGAATATGCTCGCAGACCGGGATCCCAAGTATACAGCCAGGGTTTTTACGAATCATCATTCCGATGGCTACCGGAAGTTCTTTCTCATCTCTTCCTGGACTGAATGGCACATTTTCCAGAAACGGCAGTACCATGCTGTAATCGAGCTTGAACAGGTTCATGCTTACGAATACTCTGCCATTCACCTTGTTCATTTCAATTTCTGAGGATGTCGGTTTTTCGATTATTCCCTTTACACTGAAATCCTCTGTAACACTCACAACCGCAAATCGCTGTGTGCGATCCTCAGGATAGTGCAGTCCATCCCTGCGGTAACAGGGCATGGCGTTGTCCGAAGGTGCTTTTCTAAGGGTATTGAGAACGTTTACCGAGTATATATTGTCGCCGTTGCATACTGCACAGCTGCCCCCCGCCCAGCCTGGCCTTACTCTCAGAACCTGCAGCAGCGCGTCAGCAGTTCCCGCTGGTTTTTCTCTCCCCCGGGGAACAGTCTGAGCAAAATAGGAAAGAGAAAGGGATCCGAATCTGTCAGAAAAAGTTTCGTTTATCGAGGAATCACCCTCGGCAGTTACAATTGCCGCTTCAGCGAATCCGGCATTTTTCGATGTTCCCCAGAAGGAATTCAAGAAATGGTTCTCCCGAAGCGCCAACCTTTATCATGCACTTCGTTATCCGCTTCCCGGCCTGTCCGGGCAGCGACCTGCCCATTCTTGTAAAAGGGGCCGGACGTCACTTGCGGTACTTACATAAATATAATACAAAATATAATTACCTCCGTCCCTAATTACGCATTACATTGTTGATTCGGGCAACTGATCGAAGAGCGGCATGGTGAGTTTATCCTCTTACTAAATCATCGGGACAAGGTAATTTGTTATCAGCTCAAGTTCGAGTTCGCTGCCGTTCCTCATAAGTTTCAGTGATACAACTGAATTGACTGTGTCCGGAAGAAGGCTGTCCAGTTCGTTCAGCTGTTCTGCTGAGACAGGATTTCCGTTTATCTCAAGCAGTATATCATCCTCAAGGATACCCGCTTCTTCTGTGGGGGAGCCAGGTATGACTTTGCTTACAATAAGACTGCTGTCTTCAATTTTAAGCCCCATACCGGTAAGTGATTCCGGAAGACCTTCCTCGAAAATGGAGGATGGCTCAAGTATAATCCTGCTTTGGGCGTAGTCCAGGTACAATATGAATCGGCAAAGAACACCGTTCCCCAGGATTCCATCGTACTGGTTGAACACGTCACCCCCGTTGAAGCTTGAGCAGATCCCGCCCGGGACAGTATAGTCCCCCAGTGCAATTTCCGAGACTCTGAATGCGCTGATGTTTTCCTCTCCTCCTACACCCTGCATTTCCGTTTCGAAGAAGGGTCTGCTATTCAGAAATTCAGGATGTTCCTCAAAGAATGATGGCGTAAGATGAATGTTTCCACTTGCTCCTGTATCCAGAAGAAGGGTGACGGGAACAGAATCCTCAAGAATCGCTTCAATGGATAGAAGGCTCATGCTTCTCTCTGCAGGAAGAACGGATGCTTCATCAATATCGATGCTGAAACTGTCCGGGTCGAACAGGGTTATCGTTTCTGAGCCGTAATCAATCCTCGTCACAAAACGGCTGAGGAAGTCGTAACCGATAATGAGGTCTATCATCTCCCCGGTGAAGGGATAGAACTCTTCCGAAAGAGGCATTACAGCAAGGGTCTGATCACTCACCAGGGCTCCAGCGGCGTAATAGGAAGGCACTTCTACGAATGAAAATTCCCTGGTTCCTCCGATGCCTCTTGCCGGAAGGTTCCCTGTACACTCAAGCCCAAGCTCTGCAGCCAGTGTACTGTCAAGAACCGTTGCCCCGGCACCACTGTCAAGAAGTATGGTTACAGGATTTCCGTTGACCTTTCCATCAAGGTAGATTTGCTCACCCTTTAGTGAAAATGAGGTGGGAGTTCCCGGATCCTCCAGTTCCCAATCACCTCCAGCAGGGGTGAGTACGAAAATTGATTCCGGAATAGCTGCATTATATTCGGTCAGTATATTTCGACTTAAGATTTCCTGTCCCAGTGCCGGAATAGTACTTACAGTACTCAATGCAGTAACTATGCCCTCAATGTTCTCATAGTCATCCGGGTAGCTTCTGACTTCAAGACCCATTGTTACCGCTGTCATAAGCACAGGAAGCCATGTTTCCTTTGAATAGTAGTAAACCATGTTTTGTTCTTCTTCAAGGCGCATAGGTACGGTCAGTATACTGTCTATCAGTGTATCCGCTCCGATGGATACCATGGAAGCATCGAAGAGATAGTCATAGAAGACAGTATTTCTTGAAAGCATCATCTGATCCCGCTCCTCGACGCCTCCCGGAGAAAGGTGACCGTTGCGGTCTACCGTCCATACACTGTCTCCCTGCATGAGAACCTGCTGTTTGACTGGTCCTATTTCCATGACGGAGAATCCGATAAAGGGTTCACGGACCCACCATGATTCGGCCATGCCGATCATTCCGCCCATGAAAAGGCTGTCTACAGTATGAATAACCTGGATGTTACTGACCGCTTCCTCGCCACCGATGGCTGCAATACAGTTCTGCAGCATTATCTGATCAGCATCAGCGGTCTCCCCGTCGGGACCGCATCCGGTCATGCCAGGGACAAACAGTGTTATAAGTGCAATAAGAAAGATGTGTTTCATACTAACCTCCAGATTATAAAATCTAAATTTCTTTTAGAATACATATAGGAAAGAGTTTCAGGAGTCCAATAATCAGATCTGGATCTCCATAGATTGCTTGCATTGAAACATCCAGCTGAATGTTCTGCTGCGGGTAAAAAACTGAGACTTCGTGTCCGTCAGTATACTCGAAATTCCACAATGGAATGATGTCCGTTGGACAATGTCCTATTCCCCGCAGTGAGTCTGCTTGAAAGAGTACCGCGTCAATGGGTATTCCGGTTTCGGGATCAAGGTTCCAGGCATGAAAAAGCAGGCTGTTCGAGTCGGTTCTGAATAATCCGCCGACGATCTGAAGATCTAAACCTGCTCCTGTTGCCCTCTCCTGCAGGACGTATGCGATTTCAAGGCAGGGTCCCGGGCCGGTTTCATTTTCAGGCACCTGAATCGTTCTGATCAAAGACGAAATATCTTGCAGACTTACTGAACCGTATATGTCCGGGTAGTACAAAGGCAGGGGTCTGAAGCTGTAAGGCTGCTGCCTTATACGAAGTATCAGCGGGAGAACAACCGTTGCCTGAGAAGGAAGCAGACCAATCTCGAATCTCATCAGATTTCCATCCGTTTCGAAAATACCTGCCAGGCGTTCTATCTGCTGGTATGGGGGATGAGATACCGGCAGAGGAATTTCAACTGAAATGTTTATGGCATCTTCGTTGCTCATGTTAGTGATAAGGGTACTGAGAATAACCAGTGTATCCAGAGTTCTGCTGCCTGATATCCTGTTTTCAAGCCATTCTGACAGGAGGGGATCGGTTGAGGAGTTAAATGCAAGGCTGTAATAGCGTTCAGCTTCTGTAAACCTGCCCGCCATTTCCAGCATGGCGGCAAGGTCAACTGTAAATCTGCCACCGTCCTTTGAGGCAAGCTCAGCGAAAAGGATAGCTCTCTCAGGGATATTACCCAGTGTTACCAGGTTCCAGCTGGAATCACCGGGAGAGTATCCGTAGGACAGCAGAACCGCAAGAAGAATGCTCAACTCTCAAGTCCCGGTGCCGGATCAAGTCTTGCGGCTTTCATTGCGGGTAGAATACCGGAAGCCAGGCTGAGCAGAAAAGCGATGAAGGCGACCAGGGCTGTCTGTGATATTGAAATGCGGACCGGGATATTTTCATGAAACGAATAAACATCTGGCAGCTGAATCAGACCGGTATCACCTATAAGCCAGCAGCCGATAAGACCAATTGCAAATCCCAGGACGATTCCAGCTATCCCGACGATTATTCCCTCCCAGAGGAAAATGCTGAATATAAGCTTGTTATTAGCTCCCATTGCTTTCATGACGGAGATGTCTTTCCTGCGCTCAATTGCCGATCTGGCAATGGTTCCCATAATATTGAAAGTAGCAACAAGTGTTATCAGAAGCAAAGCAAGGAAGGCTCCCATTCGTTCAAGCTTCATGGAAGCGGTCAGGTCAGGATTCAGTTCCTTCCATGTCTTTACAGATACTCCACCGGTTAACAGGGGGGTTACTGCTTCGGCTGCTTGTTCCGGAGTATAGCCCTCCGCGGGATAAAGCTTGATTCCGGTATAGCCCCCGCCGGGAAGGTACATTCGCCTTGCGAGATCAAGTGGAATGTAGGCCAGCGTTTCATCGTTCACAGGTAGTCCTGTTTCCAGGGCTCCTGAGAGAACCACCTTTCCTATGGCGTGTCCCCTGCTGGAAAAGAACGCCATGGGAGGAAACACGTACATGGTATCGCCAACTGAGTGATAGAACTGCTCTGCAAGATACAGACCCATCAGGATGCAGTCATCTCCCTCAGGTGTAGAAAGTGTCAACTCACCGTAGGAGAGTTTGTCCTCCATTATACCTGAGGCGAATTCCCTCTCAGGATCGACTCCTCGGACCCTGCACCCCGAATCGACTCCCCTTGATGGAAGACGAATTATTGCTTCTCCCTGAATGAAAGGTGAGATGTTTCCGATGGGAACAAGGGTTTCAAGTTCGATCAGAAGGCTGTCAGATATCTGGAATGGACCTCCGCTGTCAGCCATGATTACAAGTGGGGCATCAACCGTGATGACGGATTCCTCAATGAAATTCTCAAGACCCGAGAGAACACTCATTACTATTATAAGGGCTCCCACTCCCAGAGTTACACCCAATACACTGACAACGGTTGAAAATGCCAGGTGCTTCCTTCGTGGGTGCCTTCTGAGATATCTCCATGCAAGATGCCAGGAAAGTGAATTCATCTATTCCTCCGCCGGTGTATTGTACGAATATAAGAAACTTCATTCACATCCATGCAAATGCATATTAAATCAGAACGCCTGACGGTCGTGAACTCATGCGTTCTTGGATAAGCCTTTTAATCGGGGAGCAGTATCAATATCGCTTTCTTCAATAAAGGGGAAACTGGCGGATGAAATACCGGGCAACTGATCGCTGTTTTCGAATGTTTCAGGCAGATCTTGATGCCAACGGGAACATATGCCTGTCGATGGAGTTATATTTCACATTGGGTATTCTGAGTATTCGAAGCCAGCTAACAGTATATATAGTATTATGTTTATAATGCCCGGGTGACTTTTCTTGTAGGATTCCATTCTGAAAGGATAGTACTTTGAATCTTCTTCTGTTAACTGTAATTCTGCTTGGTAACCGGGAGAACCGCGAAATAGTTGCTTACAATTACTCAGGTAATGATGGATGTTCTTTTACCGTTAGTATCGACCAACCTTCATTTAGAAGCTATGAAGACCGGTGGTATCCTGTTATTGATGGAATGGGAATATCCTATGGACAGAATGAATATGTTCTGCCCTTGATCACCTGCTACATCCCCGTTCCCCCCGGATGTGAACCCGAAATCAGCTGTACTCCCCGGGGATTTCAGTCAGTTTCCCCACCGGGACACCTTCTTGTTACTCCCGTAATGAAAGGTGACGGGCTTGATAGTGAATGGGAAATACCTTCCACCGTCCCTGCCATTGAATCCGATGGTTACGTTGAACTTCACACGTTCAGGATGGCCGGGACTACAGTTGCTGCAGTGACGGTCAATCCTTTTGGGGGAGGGAATACAGGACAAATACCTCTGGAAATATCCGTTCAGCTGACATGGCCTCCTGTCGCTGGAAGCCGCGAGATTGATTCTCCCCTGCTTGCAGCTCTTTCCCATCCTGACCTGGTATTCTGGCCGGGGAATGACCGGACCGATGCTTCCAGTCCTTTCTGGGGTAGACCATGGGCCAGAATGGCGGTTTCTTCCACGGGTATCTACGCTGTAACCGGAGCAGAACTTGAGCAGGCAGGATGTGAGATAACCGGAACTCCTTCAAGAACGTTAAGAGTCTTCTCTGGACCTGGAACCCAATTTGACCTGGCAGATCCAGTCGATGAACACCAATTGTATGAACTGGCTGTGGATGTTTGTGATGGGGGAGATGGTGTATTCAACCAGTCTGACACACTGAAATATTTCGCTCTTGGGCTGAACAGGTTCGATGTATCGAGTGGAGAATTGGAAAGACTTTCTCATCGTTATGCGACTCACAACGTATACTGGCTGACATGGGGCGGAGAAAATGGCCTCAGAATAGATACTGTCAGCGCGATGCCCGACGCTTCACCAGAATGGGGAGACAGCCTGAGTTACAGTATCTGGCAGGAGCAGGACTACGTATGGGTTGCGGGACAGGAAAAACAAACTGGATGGGTCTGGACACAGCTTTACAAAGGGGTTCCAGGTTATTTCTACTTTTCGACTCTCTCTCTTGACGGGAACGGAAGCCTGACTTTGTCAATAGTGCCTGAATACAGGAACAACGGACCTCATATGATAGAATTTGAACTTAACGGTTCGGTGATTGAGGATACTCTGTGGACAGGGATCAATGAAGTAATACTGGAAATCAGCGATCTTGAATTTGACCCTTCCATGAATCTTCTCAAGATTACTTCTGAGGGAGAACCTGAAGCGATATATTTTAATTACTTCAAGATTGAATATCCCAGAGAACTGTTCTATGCAGCAAACCGGATGTTGCGTTTTACCGAAGCAGTTCCAGGCAGGTATAACTTCTCGCTGGGTGGCGCGGTAGATGAGTTTGCCCTCCTCGATGTTACTAATCCAGCGATACCCATAAGGATTGAAGGCGAATTGTCCGGCACGGATCTTGATGTTGCGCTTGATTTGCAACAGAACAGCCAGTTCTGGCTTTCAGCAGGTGCAGGAAGCTGTCTTTCGCCTGATTCTATAAGGGTTTCCGAACCCGGCCGTATAATTGGAATCGGAATTCAAGGTGATGTGGTGATCGTTGTCGCTGATCAGCTTTTGGAAGCTGCTGAACCCATTAAGGCAATATATGCAGACAGAGGCGTGTCTATCGCGCTGGTGAGCGCTGGTGAAGTGTATAACGAGTTTGGACAGGGCATTCGTGATCCAGGCGCGATTAGATCCTTTTTCAGGTATACACAGGATTCATGGAGTGAACCAGCCCAATCTTTTCTGTTGATAGGTGATGGTTCCTACGACCCTATGATGCATATCACTTCGTATCCTACGCTGATACCGGCCTGTATTCTTCTTAATTCAGAACACGGTACAAACTACGATGACATCTATGTAATTGCTCATGAGGACGGAGTATATCCGGAGATTCCAATATCCAGAATAACAGCATCTTCGGATAATGAGCTGTCCGTCTATCTGTCAAAGATCATGGTTTACGAGTCCAGAGAAGTATCGGGACAATGGGAGAACAGGATAGTGCTGGCCGCAGATGATGAGTGGGGGAAAAGCAGTACTACGGAATACTACCATACAGGCAGTTGTGAATTGCTGGCGGATTCCATTCTTCCCGCAAGTCTGGACAGAATAAAATTTTATCTGATTGAATACACCTGGCCTCCGGGAACTTCAACTTCGGGAGTTCATCCGGAAAAACCCGATGCCAGGATAAATTTCATTCAGGAATTATCCGCTGGCTGTGCGAACATGATTTTCTTCGGCCATGGTTCCTACGGGCAGCTTGCACATGAGAAACTGCTTGTCTCAAGTGATGTTGAGTTAATTGATAACGGTTCGCGGCTCCCGGTGATGATATTTGCCAGCTGCGACCTCGGTCGTTTTGATATGATATCAGCCAATTGTCTCGCTGAGGATTTTGAACTGAAGCCGGGATCCGGTTCCATTGTGTCCATCGGTGCTACCAGGAGCACTTTTCCCATACCCAATGAATTCATTTTCAGCCATTATTACGAATGTGTATATGGGGGAGGGAATCCCGGTATAGCAGAAGCCCTCTGGCTGGCAAAGATTCAGGCGTCGAATTACAGCAACAGCAAGTATTACGTTATCCTTGGAGACGGGGGTATACATTCAGTGTACCCGTCTGCAGACGGATGCAGTTTTAATGTATCCGGTGATACTCTTCACAGAGGCAGATTAAACACGGTTAGTGCTTCTTTCCAGAACAGTTCGATAGGTTTTCTGCGTATCACCGAGAGCGGATCGGACAGAGTCTACAGTGGTATTGGCGGCGGTTCAACAACTTACCTCCGGTACGGATCGAACATTTATCAGGCGTTGATTACCGGAACCGGTCAGGAATTTTCAGCATCGTTTTTCATACCTCTGCAGTCTGATACGGGTTCCTATTCCCGGGGCAGTGCCACCGGTATTTCGGAGAAAAGTTGTGAAGTTGCGTTTGGTGAGTGGATAACCTCCGTTGATGATGGCAATTACTCGGTCGATTCAGTACCGCCTTCAATTGAACTCTGGATCGACGGTTACAGAGGAGAGAATGTTCCTTCCGTAAGCGGAAACGTGGTATTGAGAGCTTTGCTTTCCGATTCCAGCGGGATATGCACTATGGGAGGGGGAGCAGGCCGCTCAATCCTCCTCAGCCTTGATTCCCAGGGCTTCGATGTAAGCAGGCATTTCATTTATAGACCCGACAGCTACACAAGCGGCGAGTTTGAATACAGCCTTCCTGAACTGATAGAAGGTGACCACAGAATAATACTTGTTGCCTGGGATGGGATGGGCAATACAGCAAGGGATACACTTGATTTTAAAGTTGTAGAAGCAAACGAAAACCTTTTATCTTCTGTTTTTGTATATCCCAATCCGGGAGAGGGGCAGAGATGCTTCAATTTTGAAGCCTCCACCGCGGGTACAGCCGTAATTACCGTTTATACTGTTGCGGGAAGAATCATATGGGAAAAAACATTTACATGTGATGAAGGCTACAATCAGGTTCTATGGAGTGGCCTTGACATGGATTTCGATGAGCCCGGATCGGGGGCTTACATTTACAGAATCGATTTTTCAACACAGGACGGTGTATCCGATTCTGTAACCGATATAATGGCTGTATTACGGGAACCCTGAAGATCGTGATATAAGGAGAATTATGGCTGAATTGACTTCCCTGAACCTCATATCGAAAGCTGCGGATATGATAGCAGCCGCGGGGCTCACCGTTGTTTCCACAGGGGCCGGGATGTCCAGGGAAAGCGGAGTTAGAACATTCAGGGGAGAGGATGGCTTATGGAGGGAATACAAAGCCGAAGACCTTGCCTCCCGCGAAGGCATTAGAAAAAATCCTGAACTGGTATGGGAATGGTACAGAGAAAGGCTGAAAGCCTGCGAAGAGCTTGAGCCGCATGCGGGATATCATGCCCTTGCACGGATACAGAACGAGCAAGATACACTTCCCGTCATAACACAGAATATTGACGGTCTCCTTCAGAAAGCCGGTATCAGGGATGTAATCGAGCTTCATGGAAATCTCAGAACGGCATCCTGCATGAATGAATGTGGTGCTCCCAATGTAAGGATGACTGAGGATCTCTTTAAGGATCTTCCACCCAGATGTACATGCGGGAGTATACTGAGGCCGGATGTTGTGCTCTTTGGGGAACAGTTGCCGCAGCAGGCTTTAAAAAGGGCTTTCCGGTTAGCAGACAGTTGCGATCTGATGCTGGTTATCGGTACTTCAATGGTCGTTTATCCGGCCAGTTCACTGCCGCTTATCGCTATGCGCCAGGGTGCACAAGTAATAGAGATCAATCCTGAGGAAACCCCTCTATCATCCCTTGATGGAACGTTAAACCTGCGCGGTACTGCGGGCACTGTTCTTCCTGAAATAGTTAAGGCGGTATTCGGGTGATGATGTATTTACTTCTTTTATATATTTCGGCATCACACTTGGCAGCACCTGTTTCAATTGATCCCTCAAGCGGGTACAGCACAGTATTGACCTTCGAAGATCCTTTTCTGATCAGTACTGACAACGGCGGTTATCTTGTTTTCGAGGGAGTACCGACCAGATTCGCAGCCGGAGAGCCAATACGTCCTTCATTGACCCTGTTTATCCCGATCCCCAACGGAGTGGAACCTGAACTACGTTATTCAGCGGAATCGTACAAATCAACAGGCATAGGTTACAGCGAGATCAGAACTCCCGCCATATCGGGAGAGGGTTTGAACACCATAGAGATTAATGCCGATCCTGTTTCACCTGCAGACAGGCATGTCGTGCTTAACGGTATTATTCCTCTGGCCGGAACACGGCTGGCCATGGTTACTGTATTCCCAATTGCAGGAGAGAACAGCAGCAGCTATGCTTCAAGAATCGATCTTCAATTGTACTGGGCTCATGCGCCCGGAGGCATTTCCGTTGAAGAAAATTCCTTGCTCAGACTTATAGCTCCAGAAGATTGCCTTTTCTGGAGGAATGGTGCGGATGGAACCGATGAAAGCATTTTCTGGGGAAAACCCTGGGCACGGATAGCTATCGGGAATACCGGTGGCTACACTATATCGGGCAATGATCTGGAAAACTTTGGCTGTCAGATTATTGGTTCTCCATGTATATCACTCAGGCTTTTCACCGGTCCTGGACTGATGTTCAGTAATGAACCTGAAGATTCCCACGAACTTTCAGAAGTTGCTTTTATAGTAACTGATCATAATGGCGATGGCCTTTTCGACGGAGAGGACTCCGTAGAGTTCTTTGGAAGAGGATTATCGAGATGGGAGGTTTCAGATCATGAGGTTCTGAGGCTGCAGCACAGATACGCAACACATAATATATACTGGCTTACATGGGGGGCCGAGGACGGTCGGAGAATCGATGAAATCTCAGGGCAGCCCGATTCGTCCCCCGAATGGGGAAACACGATTCTTACCGATATTTGGCTCAGGGAAGAACACATCTGGATGCCCAGGTATGAGAATACAACAGGATGGATATGGGAATCGATTTCAGAGGGAGAAAGTATTACAGTCCCGTTCCAGGTTAGCGGTTCAGGCAGAAGCACTTTAAGGATTTCCGTAATCACTGACAGCTCACAATCCCATACAGTTGTAGTCAGTATGAACGGGAACGAGATCCTTACGGATACATGGTACAGTTCCGGCGCGAGAACACTGGATATAGACAGCCTTCAGCTGTCCGGATACTGCAACCTTGAAATTAAACTGGTGGAGAATACCGGTGAGTGTATTCTGGGGCTGGTTTCTGTCCATGTAGAGTATCCTGATCAACCCGGTGATCTTGCTGGCAGGGCTCTTTTCCCATTCAGAGAAAAAGCTGGAAGGTACAATTTCAGGACTTCTGTTTCAACTTCTGAGTGCAGCGTCTATGATGTATCCAATTTCAATTCACCCGCATTGATCACCGGAGCGGAGTATGCAGGCGGTCAGCTGGAATTTTCGTATAATGTTGATTCTTCATCAGCCATGATTCTTATGAATCCAGGCGATTGGCTATCTCCGGATTCGGTAGTATCTGCCAGTCCCGGACGTCTTACAGGTACGGTATCTGATGGTGACAGGCTGATTGTTGTTCATCCATCCATGTACAGTGGTATCTGGGGAATTGAAAATCTGAGTACCGAACAGGGGTACAATCCTGTAATTGCGACAACTTCGGAAATCTACGCTGAATTTGGCCAGGGAGTTGCCGATCCCGGTGCTATCAGATCAGCCGTAAGATGGGGAATCGACAACTGGTCCAGCGGTCTTCAGGGCGTAATACTCGCAGGTGACGGTCACTACGATTTCCTTGGATTTTCAACCACACAGCCGGTAATGATACCACCATGGATCGAACTTGGATCAAACCAGAATAATTGTATTGACGATATGTACGTAATGGTTCATGAGGATGCTTCTCTGCCCGAAGTTCCGATAGCCAGAATACCGGCTGATAATCTTTCGCAGATGGGTACCTGTACTGCAAAACTGTTCGCCTACATTACAGGTCAGAGCAGCGGAACATGGATGAACAGAGCACTTATTACAGCAGATGACGAATGGGGCCAGGGTTCATCATGGAATGAAACAGGACATACGCTGAATAGCGAACTCATTACCGAGGAAGTCCTGCCGCGTACCATGTCCAGGGAGAAATTCTACCTTATAGAATACCCCTGGCCACCCGGTCAATGGACACCTGACGGTCCGCATCCGGAAAAACCTGAAGCGAGAGAAAGCTTTATCGAAACACTGAATCAGGGTTTTCTGTTTCTGCTTTACCAGGGGCACGGATCCGCTGATCAGATAGCTCACGAGGTACTGATGCTTGGAGAAGATGTGGGCAGCCTCAGCAACGGTCATAGATTGCCGGTCTCCTTCTGGGGCACCTGTGATGTAGGTCATTTTGACAATCCGGGCAGCGATGCCATCGGAGAAACTCTTGTTCTTCACCCCGCTGGAGGCTGCATTTCGAGCGTAGCCGCCACAAGGGGAACCTACGGACCCTCTAACTACAGATATTTCAGAAGCGTTATCGATTCCCTCTGTTTGCATCAGGACCTTTCAGTAGGTGATGCAGTCTGGCAGTCAAAACTTGTCCTTGGGTCCTATTCGAATAACAGATTCTACGTGATGTTCGGTTATCCAGATATGTCCCTTCCTCTTCCGGAATCCGATGGATCTATAACCATCACTGGTGATACACTGAGGAGCGGGGAGTTGAATACTATTACAGGAAATGGATTTCAGAACGAGGGACTGACTTTCATTGAAATCCTGGAATCCTCCTGGAATACTGTCTACACATGCCTGGGCGGTTTCCAGATTCCGTACATCAGATACGGGGGTACAGCTTACAATGGTACACAGATTGTAGAAGGCGGAGAATTCAGTATAGACTGCTTTATTCCTCTGCAATCAACCATCGGCGATATGGCTCGGGCGGGAGCACAAACACTATCCGGCCAGTCCATTAAATCCGGAGCTGAAGATCCTTCTGTTCTCGTTCAGGGAACACCATCAGGCAATGATCTTGAAGGACCCTCCGTAAGCATGTGGATAAGAGGTTACGAAGGTATCCAGAATCCTGAACTGACGGGAGATGTAACCCTTGAAGCCGAAATCAGTGATTCAAGCGGTATTTGCCTGCTCGGGGGTTCGGGAAAAGAACTCAATCTGTTCATAGACGGTAACGGGAACAATGTAAGTTCGTATTTCGCTTACAAAAGAGGGAGTTCGGTTACCGGTGAGCTTGTATATACAATTGAAGCTTTATCAACCGGGGAACATACACTGATACTCTGGAGTGTTGATGGCCTGGGTAACGGTTCAATGGATACGCTGGACCTTAGAATTCTTGAAAACAGCGATCTTGCTATTACCGAAGCTGTTGTGTATCCTAACCCCGGGAACGGCAGGAGGTGTTTCAGCTTTCGCGTATCCGAGGATGCTCAGGTAACGGTTTCCATATTTACAGTGGCAGGAACCAGAATAGAAGAGCTTGCCCGGATCTGCAGCCAGGGCTACAACCAGATACTGTGGGATGGTTTGGATCACGATGGAGACACGATTGCTTCGGGTCCTTACATTTACAAAATTAATGCTGAAGCTCTGGGCACTTCCGTATTTAGCAGAATAGTAGAAAAATTCGGTATACTAGCTGTAACCAGGGAGGATTGATATTGACTGATTCGTCCAGCGACAAAATTGACTGGCTCTGGAAACAGGTTGAACAGGCAACAGAAGAGAAGAACAATGAAATCGTCAGGGAAAGCTTGGATAGGCTTCTTGCCGACCCTTCCATCAAGAATACATCCGATGAAGATCTTGCGATACTAAATCTAAGTCAGCTTGATATCGACGAGGGACGTTCGAGGGAAGCCGCTCTTCGTCTGTCCGATTTCAAATGGCATGGCGTACCCGGTCCCGCGGGGCTGCTGCTTGTTTCAGATGCTTATCTCAAACTCGAATGGTTTGAGCAGGCAAGGGAAGCCCTTGAAGATTATCTGAAGCTGATTCCTGAGGATCTTGATGCTAGACGAAAACTCGGACTGGTCCATCTCATGCTGAACAACGATGAAGAAGCCCAGCGAATTCTTCTTGCAACAGCCAGGAGGGAAAAGTACAGAATCCCGACTACTTTAACCTATCTGGCGATGCTTGAAGCGAAATCGGGCAGAATTGAGGAAAGCCTTCATCTCCTTCTGCAGGCCAGAGAACTCGCTCCTTTTGATGAGAAGATCGAGCATACTCTCCTGCGAATTGAATCACTAAGGGTCAGCCTGAAAAGGAAAGCCCTTCACCATGAAGATCTTCCCATAGAGGACCTTGTTGCCGGCATGGTAAGCGGTATAATGGAACTCCACGGCTACTCCCGCGAGAAATCAAAGCAGGCTCTTGATGTATGGAACAGGTTCTGCTCGGTTGTTGTTCCCCAGGGCAGGAAACCTGCCATTTGGGCAGCAGCCCTTGAGTACGCAGTAACAAAATATGGTCCCCATTTCACCCAGAAGCAGCTGGCTGATGAATACGGAGTATCAGCATCGCAGCTCGGCGAACACTATCATACCCTCTCTGAGGCGATGGATCTCGATTCACTGGTTAATACGGATCTTCTTGGTGAGACCGAGAAGGAAGGCTACGGGCTTCATAGCCTTGTTCGCAGGGAAGAGATGGCGGAAGTAATAGCCACAATTGCTGGAAAACTGGACGAGTTTGACGGTCCGGGGGAAGTCTGCTCCTGGGTATTCGAAAGAATTGAACCACTTAACGAAACCGAGCGGCGCGAGATAGAGGATTTCCTCAGCTACATATGGAAGAGGAAATAGGCAGGACCGGGTCTGAAATGAGTTATTCTGCAATTCTCATTCTATCGTACATGTTGATTTTGACTCCTGGCATAGATGCCGAAGTCCCGTCCTACCATATCATCTGCGATCAGAATGAATTCGACAACATGATCTCGAATTGGGAAGAAGAAATCGAGATCAATTGTACTGTTGAAAGAGATGGTACTCTTTACCAGAATGTGAAAATGAGGCTAAGAGGAGATTCTTCTCGCGGATACCCAAAAAAATCCTTCAGAATAACATTTTTCCTAACTCAGCTTCTGGACGGTCGACAGAAATGGAATTTCAACGCCGAGTATCTTGATCGTTCATACATGCATTCTTACCTGTTTGCCTTCATCATGAAGAGGCTTGATTACCCGTGTTTTAATGTTGATTATGCCAGAGTATATGTAAATAACGAGTATCGAGGACTCTATATCAGAACAGAACCCTACGATTCCCTGTTCCTTATTGAAAACTTACTTGATCCCGAGGGTAATCTCTACAAGGCGGCAACGGATGGTTCATGTCTCAGTGCTTACGATGACGTTGAAGAAGTGTGGACAAAAGAAACAAATACATCGTCAGGCTGGAATGATCTGTACCAGCTTATTGAAGATCTGGATACTCTTTCTTCCGACAATTATCTGGAATTCGCAGCAGAACGATTTGATATGAATGATCTGCTGACCATCATAGCGGTGAACTGGCTTACATCCAATTACAGTACATACTATCACAATTACTTTCTTTACCATGACGTACGGAATACGGGAATGTGGACGATGCTCCCGTGGGATGTGGATAAAACGTTCGACAGCTACAATTACGGGCTATATACCTGGGGAGCACATTTTAACTGGCCCGATAATCCTCTGCTGGATAAACTTCTTCTGAACGACTATCTGCTTGCACTGGCATTTCAGCGCCTTGATGAAATTTGTATACAGGTATTTAACACGGATACGCTTTTCAACGTAATAGATTCTCTAGTCATTGAACTGGAAGACGCGGTTTCAGAAGATACTTATGATGATGTTGCTGATCTTGATGAGTTTTATGAAGCGATTGAAATTTTGAAATATCTCCCAATTTACAAAAGACCATCCAGTCTTCGAGGTCAGTATAACGATTGTCCAAGACCATTTATAACAACCAGTAATCAAACCTGTGCAAGTCCTGATCTTTTTGCTTCCTGGAATCATGCCTGGGATCCTAATGGAGATCCAGTTACGTATACGCTGAGGGTGAGAAGATTCACCAGGCCGGGATATCCGGATTCAACCATGGTAGAATATGAAGGACTTACGGATACGTGTATTACTATATCAGGGCTCCCGCCAGGTAATTACGCCTGGGATGTAAGAGCGGTATCAACCTCGCGATATACCGTAGCTTTCAACCAGTACATGCCTTTTACAGTAGTACATGACTATACCGAACTGTCAGGAACTCTGTCAGGTCATACTTTTCTGACTTCGGAAAACTCTCCATATGTAATCAACGGTGATATTTTAATTCCTTCGGGAAGCACAGTTTCTATTGAACCGGGCGCGGTACTCAGATTTGATGAGGACATAAGCATGATCTGTCAGGGGAATCTTTATGTGGAAGGTACTCCAGGTGATTCGGTAGTATTCTGCGCCAATATGGAAAACAAACCCTGGGGTGGAATAATGCTTACGGAAGGAGATGCGGAATTTACATATACAGTGTTCTCCGGGTCTAATGGCTTCAGTGCCGGGAGTCAGTATAGAGCCTGTATTGAATCCGATAAGGCTAACTTGATGTTTGAATCCTGTCTTTTCCGGAATAATCACGGATGTCTCCATTTATCAGAAGGCTCTGTCTACATGAATAATTGTGATCTTACAGGCTGGAATTCTGCAGAGTTATTTTTCATGAATGAAGGAGAATCGGCCACAATACAGAACAGCAGTTTCGGCAATATGGTCAATCCCCCTTCATCCCATCATGACGGAGTGGAATTTCAGAATTGTCTGACCGGGGAATATATTGTCAGAAACTGCAACGTGTTCAACATTGAAGGTGATGCCTTTGATGCCAACAGCAGCACACTTATTCTTGAGGACAACAGGGTTTGGAATGTTACTGATAAAGGTTTTTCTATAGGAATTGGTGCTGTTGGAAGTGATATATCCGATGTTGACTTGACCGGAAACATCATATCCGATTGCTATATCGGTATCGCAGTCAAGGATGATTCCTATGCCGGAATAACCGGCTGTACAATTAGTGATTGCGATATCGGAATAAGAGCTTACAACAAAACCGCGGGTTCAGGCGGGGGAAATGCAACTGTAACAAATTCAATATTAGATTCCAATTCAACTGTCTTCAGTATCGAAGATGGTTCCGTTGTAGCAGTGAATTACAGCCTGACAGGAAATAGCGAACCATGGGAGGGTGAAGGCAATATCGCGGAAAACCCCGAGTTCGCAGGCTGGGGCGATTATCACCTGTCGTACAACTCTCCCTGTATTGATACCGGATCTCCACTGATTGAGGATCCTGACGGAACCAGATCCGATATGGGCGCCGTATTCTTTCCCCAGGTATTCGACGGACTGGTCATCAATGAGATTCAATCGGTGAATGATACCACAATAGCGGACAATTACGGCGAATACAATGATTGGTTAGAAATTTACAACGGTACCGGATACGATTGCGACCTGAGCTGGCTGTACGTCTCGGATGATCCTTCTGATCTTGGAAGATATCAGTTTCCAGTCGGAACCGTAATTTCATCCGGGGATTTTCTCGTGGTCTGGGCGGATGAACAACCGTGGCAGAATGGATACCATCTGCCTTTTCGTCTTTCTGGTAATGGAGACAGTCTTTACGTTTCAAGGCAACCAGCAGAAGCCCAGATGGACATCCCCGGATCTACCAGCAGCGATACGCCCAGACTTATTGACTTCAAGTATTTCGGCGCCATCCCTCCCGATGTTTCTTTCGGTAGAATACCCGATGGAGGGGCGGAATGGAGTATCCTTGAATTCTGCACGCCCGGGTGGTCGAATTCCATTCCACATGTGGATACAGGTTACCTTCAGGTTTCAAATCCATTTCCAAATCCGGTATTTTCAAGCTCCGTGACCTTGGATATAACAGTTAATGCCGGCCAGACGGTGGTTTCGGTTTACGATCTTGCTGGAAGGCTTGTGGATGTGGTAATGGATGAATACCTTGAAACTGGAGATCACCGTGTTTACTGGGACAGGATCCAGGAAAACAGCGGTTATGCCCCGACGGGAATTTACCTGATCCAAGTAAGGCATTCCGCAGGTCTGTCGGAAAGCAGAAAAATTATTATTCTTGACGAATAGTCCGGTATATTTTCCTGACTGATTAAATTGTAATATAAGGTGTAAGATATTAAGCACCATAAAAAAGAAAACAGGAGGTTGTTGTGCTGCTTTTTTCAATATTCATTTCGCTTGTGATGGTTGCGCCGGGAGATATCGTTATCAGTGAGATCATGTACAATCCGGACGGTCCGACTCTGGGTGCCGATGATCAGTACGAATGGATTGAACTCTGCAATATCGGAGTTGTCCCACTGCAGCTTAATGGAATGATGCTCAGTGATGGCGGGAACCAGCTCTTTCTTGAAGATTTCCTTCTGGAAGCATCGGCACGGGCTGTTATTGTGGCAGATGAACAGTCATTTTCGGAGGCATATGGAGCCGGTATCGCAGTTGTCCAATGGGATGGAGTATGGACGAAGCTCTCCAATTCAAGTGATACTCTTCTCCTTTATTCGTCGACCGGAGAAGTTCTGGATGAACTGGCCTATTCTGATACATGGGGCCTTGCCGAAGGAGATACAACAAGAAGCGAAGCTGACGGCAGGGGTTCCTCCCTTGAGAAAATCAACCTCCCGGGAACGAATACCGAGGAGAACTGGATGCCCTCAGTTGACTGGGCATGTCCCGATACCGACCCTGAAACCGGAGATCCTGTTTGTTGGGGCACCCCTGGAAGTGTAAACAGCCAGGAGTAAATCAGTATCAGTAGTCTATATCGTTTGTGGCAGCAACCAGGTTTATATTATCTATTCCGGAAATGCTGTTCAGTCCGGTTACAATATCCTGTGAATTAATTCCGGGTTTCAGCGACAGGTCATACGTTAACGTAAGGTACACACCATTGCTGGATGGCTCAATATGTATAATTGTGCTTTTATTGGCCCTCTCCATAATGAAATCGATGTAAGCCTGTTCATCACCAGAGTCCCTGTTGAACCGGAATCTGAGTATGAATTCACTCCTGTTTATCGAACCGAAGTTGGTTTTCGCGAGAATCATCGTAACAGTACCGATAAAGAAGGTGGAGAATACCGCTAGAATATAGTTACCCGTACCTGAAGCAATACCTTCCGTAAGGGCAAAGAAGATGAAAGCTGTATCCTTGGTATCTTTTACTACTGTTCTGAACCGGACGATGGTCAATGCGCCGACGAGAGCAAAAGCCCTGGCCAGATTGCTTCCTATGACCATCATCACCGCGCTTACCGTAATGCACATAAGTACCAGAGTAACAACGAAAGACTGTGAGTAAGAAAGCCCTTTGTGAGTTTTCTTGTATATCACGCCGATAATGAGTCCCGCACAGAGAGCAAGAACAAGGTTGATGATTACAGCGAGTGGACTGTATCCAAGTTCTTCCGTACTCTGCGTGAACCACTGGCTCAGTTCAGGCAAGCCGGCCTCCTTTCGATGATTCGATCAAGATTCGAATAGTATGTATTCATATAAATAACATCCGTTGCATGCGCAAATTTTGAAAAGGAGACCCGTCTCAGTTCGAATTCCTGGATCAGACGGTGAAACCAGGCTGGAAGGTGGTACCGGAATTTGATCTCGAGTATATGAAAACCATCTGATATCATGCGGCAATTGCCAGCAGGATGCCCGTTGCTGTCTGCCCTGTAAGCCAGGGCTTCACTATCAAGCGTAACTCTGAAATCAGGATTTGCCCTGTTTTCAAAGGCTGTTCTGTGATAATCAACCACCACGCTTGGAGAAATTCTTTTTTTGAACACATCGAACACGAATCTACTGCCGATGCTGCTTGATTCATGGGTATCAAGCAGCAGTTCTGCAAGACGCATTGTTCCATTGCTCATTGATTTTTCAATGGCCCCTGGATCCAGAAGCAGTCTGTGTTTATAAACCAGGCTGTCAACCCTGCCCTTGAGTTCAAGAAAAAGCGGATCGGAATACCGCGCTGTGGATGAATAGCTTCTCAGGCGGAACTTGTACCGTTTCCGCAAACCCGCAAGTTTCTCATGGAAAAGATCGAAACTGTCAGTATCGAAGTAATGACTTCTTACGAAATAGCTCCCGGTAGCGTCCGAGTGAATATCCCGGTCGAGACGAAGCTTAAGTTCGCGGAGTATTCCCGACAATGTACTTCCGGAAATCAGATACTTGAATTCGTATCTGTGAAAATGCAGCCGTGGAGCTTCGTCCATTTTCATCACAGATCCAGAGTGGCCTCAAGGATATAATCGGTGCGGTCTACTTCAAGAATAATATTATGGGGGCGGTGATTCACTATTGCGGCACTGACCGTTACAGGAGTACCTGTATCAATACTTAATGTGAAGACCAGTTCATCTTCTCTGGAATCCACGGATCGATCCGGTTTCCATGATGACATGCTTAAAGACGCTGAGATACTTTCAAGGGCAGGTTTGTCGGTTTTCCATGCAATTCCTCCCGTACACCACCATGTCTGGAATTCGGGAGCGATTTCTCCGTTAATTACATCGGCATCAGCCCAGTTGTCGCCCTTTACGATTTCACTCCTGAAAAGCAGCGAGAAATCTTTTGCAAACTCGGTTTCGAACTGAATGTCTCCGCCGTAGGCTGTCTGTCTTGCAGAGCATATGTAACCATCCACAGCTTCAAGGTTTTCCTTTCCGAACCGGAGTGATGTGAAATCGGCACCTACCGTGATATCCAATGGCAGCTCGAATTCAGCTCTGCCAACATACTGGATTTCGTTGTCCTGGTTAATCCAGTCCGGGGAGCCGTTGAAAACGCCGAGGGACAGTTCGGGCAATCCTGTAACATCGGGATTTATAATGAATACTGAACCTATGTCTCTTCCTGAATACAGAAGGTCGGTCAATTCTCTGTGCGAAATGGAATGGTCAATTGCCCGTAGATCCCTTGCGCTGGTTAAAGTGTTAAGGCAGAAAGGCTTCTTGAAACGGCCGGCTTGAACTTCCAGGAAGTCGAAGGATTCCCAGAGTATGTAACAGTCTTTCAGAAAAATCTCATCAGGTCTTGTTTCCAGCTGAAGTTGGCCTTTAATATTGCCCGTAATATCGAAATCGGTCGTAAGACCGGCGGATTCAATACCGAAGGAGCGATCAGGTATGATCAATGCTCCACCGAATTCGCTGAATCTGATTCTGGCGTATGCTGAGAGAGTGAAGCTGTCAGCTCTGTCATTTTCCACATCGACATCTGCCAATGCAAAATTGGTTATCAGAAATACCGTCAGCAGAATGCGAATACAGGCACGTTTCATTTTTCCCTTTCCTCAGTCAGTTTAATCAAGCTTAAAATATAATCGTAACAGACAATGAAATACAGCTCCAGTAATAAGCAATTGTCTCATCGCAGCAGAACGAATTTCCGGGATGCGAAAGCCCCCCTTGATCTGACCACGGCGAAGTATACCCCGGGTCTCAGTGTTATTGGAAGCTCACAGGAAAAGGTACCTTCAAAACTTTCAAGGGTCTGAGGCTGCATTACCAGTCTTCCCGAGATATCGTAAAGAAGCATTTCACCGGGGACACCGGGAATTATGTAATCAAGGGAAAATGACGATGAAACAGGATTGGGCCACATAGTTTCAATTCGAGGCTCAAACAAATTGGTCGGCCATCCGGGATTTGGCGCGCCAGGAGTGCCCGGCATTTCTACGCTTTCCCAACTGTATGGATCCTCGATGGACAAACTCGGTGAAATCAGTGATAGAATATCTCCATCCATAGGCCATGTAGCGGCATCGTACATTACAGAAAAGACAAGTTCATCCTCATGCATCAGCGAAACCCCGTCCATGTTGTTGTTCAGACCGAAGTTCATTGCCTGAATTGCCGGTATATCCGGTCCGTAGACTAAATAGAAGTAATCGTACGATTCACAGATGACAAGGCACTCACCAGGTTCGATTATCACATTGTCAGGAATTATGCAGCTGTGCTGCATACCATCAATGAGAATATCTTCGGATATATCGGCAATTCGAAGCCCGATGTTGAAAAGCTCGATCCAGTCTCCCCCCTCTCCGCTGTAGCATATCTCCGACAGAATCACTGACGTATTCGATTCAAAACATTGAACTTCATCTCCAAGCAATATTGACATGGCGGTTGCCCAGGATGGATCAAGTATTTTGAATTCAGTCCCTGCGGGGGAATCAAGTACGAGATTCCCGAATATGTTTTCACCGGGAAGCATCCTGTTCAGGAGTTTCTCACTGTTTGTAAGGTACAGAGTATCTCCTGGAGGGATTACCGCATCTTCCGGTGCAAAGAGCCTTGCCGGTGGATTTCCTGTCTGAAATCCATAGAAGGAAATATCCTGGATGGTAGAAGATGCATTTACAATAGGAATACACCAGAGAAAAGATGTGTATCGAATGGGGTCAAGTATTTCCAAATCTTCGATATGAGCCGGGTAGTCACTCCTTCTTACAGTTGGTGCGCAAATCCTTCTCTGGGGAGATGTAGGGAAGCCGTAGAACGGGTAGTAAAATTCTGCCAGGGCCATCTGGGTTTCTACATAATAAACAATGGTGAATTTGATATGATCGATATCAGGAGGAAAAGCAACTGTTCCGCTCCAGACGTAATCTGATAAACTAGCCGGGGTTAAATAGAAATAATGTACATCGGACCCGTTACTCCACCAGTATGCATTCACAATATATGGAGGCTGCTCAAACTCGACCGTTACCGTTACGGAATCATTATTGCCCCCGTGCTGGAAATCCCAGAGTGAAAGGGTCATTGATTTTATTTCAATTGGAGCGGATGCAGCTGCTATTGAAGGTATGAAATCAGCACGTGCGATTATGGCACTGCGCAGAACATCGACAGCTTCATCGAAGTCCTCGTTTGTCCCCTGTTTCATTGTGTCAGCATATACACTTTCCCTTATGTCAAGGTAAATG
>JAUVLV010000021.1 GCA_030600545.1 Candidatus Aegiribacteria sp.
TACGGAAGGAAGATCAGGCAGACCAACACGTCCCTGAGAGTAACAATCCGGCAGTTCAACGCAGTCCCAAATTCTGCTCTCCGCCGGGCTTTCGTAAAGCCAGAAGCCCGGGATGGAGATTTCCAGGAGCATATGGTTCTGATCTGATTCAAGAACGTTCACTTCAGCATTTTCACCGGCAAGGCCACCGAAGGACTGCCAGCTGGACGCATCACCCACGCCGGAAGCGAATCCCGCGGCTACTGCCAGTAAAAGGATAAAGAAAGTTATTTTCATATTTAATTTCTCCTTAAAAATTGATAGAAAATAAAACCTATACACAATACTAATTTAACGATACAATCCGCTGGAGGTCAATACTGCTGTCTTGACGTATGTTAGGCTTCAGTCCATCTTGAAGTATATTAAAGAAAATCGAAAGGAGCTGAACATGAAGAAAATTCTGATATTGATGCTTATCTGTGGCATTGCTACAGCGGGAATAAGGTTCGGAGGCAGGTTAGGCTATTACAGTGGAGACGACCCCAGAACCGGGCAGAGCGCGTCAAGCGCTGTTTATGGAGGACAGCTGAGTTTTCCTCTCCTGAGCCTTGTAGAACTTGAGATAAGTGGTTCGTACGCCGGCAGTGAGAGCGATATCACGATGGAGCAGTATCTGATAAGCTATATCGAAGACGAATACGGTCAGAGTTTTGAGGACACTACTGGTCTCTACCAGTACCTTGAGAACGAATGGAAATGGTCTCCCGACAGCATCGGAAGCCAGATGTTAAGCGATTACACGGCTACTTTCCATGATATCGATCTGGGCGCTACAATGAAAATTAAAATACCCATCGGGGCAATACCGGTAAAACCATACGTCGGCGCCGGCGGCGGAGCCCACATCCTTTTCAGCGACGCTGATGTTTTGCTTCAGGTTGTTAACGAAGAAACCGGCGGTTCTGTGAACATTGATCCCTACGACCATGTACACCCGGGCATTCACGGAGTTCTGGGAGTTTCCTTCGAGCCGCCCATGGCACCACTGAGCGTTTTTGCCGAGTACAAGTACACAAAACCCATCGCATCGGATAACGAGGTAGATGGTATCAGCATGTTCTACGGCGGAGTAAACCTGGGATTCTAAGACTGTAACGACAGGTGAAGCCGATCGGATTCTGTTTCACCTGTCGTTTCTATTGTCCAATTCCCTTGAGCATTTCAGAATGAATCTGTTTTCCCGAGGCTGTCACTCCCCCGGCGGCAGGGGTCCATTTTCCCCCTTCGTATGCGGAGACTTCCCCTCCAGATTCCTTAACAAGAAGATAGCCCGCGGCCATATCCCAGGGTTTCAGATGTTCTTCCCAGAAACCGTCCAGCCTCCCGCAGGCTACATATGCCAGATCAAGGGCTGCGGAGCCCCCCCTTCGTATTCCCTGGACTCTTCCGAGGAAATACTTCAAAACACCAAGATCCAGACCGAGATCATCTTCTTTTCTGTGGTACGGGAAACCGGTGGCGAATATGCAGTCAGATATTTTCTCTGTACCGGATGAGAATACCTGGCGTCCGTTCAGCCATGCTCCCGATCCTTTTGAAGCTGAGAAAGTTTCATTTCTGCCAGGGTCGTATACACAGCCGTACTCTATTTCGATCCCGCTCCAGTAGGCGATGCTTACAGTCCAGACGGGATAACCGTGGGCATAGTTATTCGTACCATCAAGGGGGTCAACAATCCAGAAAGGAGGTTCAGGAAAATCTCCATCCCAGCTCTCTTCCCCAAGAAAACCTGCTTCAGGTTCTATTTCCAGAAGGCGTTTTTTCAGGTACTTTTCCGAGAGCAGGTCTGCTGTGGTAACCAGTTCATGATTACTTTTCCTCGTTATTTCCATCCCACTGTCAGCTGTGGCAAGAAGGATCGAACCGGCCTCATGGGCCGCTTGAATTATATCATTAATCATATTTTCACATGAGCCTTTCTGAATAAATTTCGACCGTTTGCATCGCAAATCTAAGAACATTATGGTTCGATCTTGCTTTTTTTTCTATTACTGTAATACTTTAATTAATACTTTTATGCAGCATTTTAAGACAGGGGACAAAAATGAAAAGGAAAAATCTTATATCTCACAGCCTTTCAATCTGGTTATCCTGGGTTCTGGGAGTTCTTGCAATAGTGGCGGGAGCTTCAATAATTATCGTAGCTTTTACCGCGTGGGATCCGGTCAGAGGCAGCCTTGTATCCATATCGGAAGGGCTTCACAGCGCCAATTCAGCGGTGGAGCTTATAGGGAAAGATTTTGGAACATCGTCTTCTCTTGTAAACGAAGTAAGCAATTCCATAAGAAGCACGAAGAGCATTGTCCACGAAACATGGATAACTGTAAACAGTATAAGCGAAACCACAGAGGAAATAAGGGGGCTGGTACTCACAGTGGGAGAAAGCCTTGAAAACTTGCCCGTTGAGATAAATTCGATTATAGGCAGGAATTATTTTTTGGAAGCAGTTTCAAGCCTGAATAACACCTTCTACGCATCGGGAGAGATGATAACCCGGATGGAGCACCTTTCCGCTACAATGGAAACCCTTGAGCCGGTTCTTGAAGATGTTGCCAGCGGTGTTGATTCTCTTGCGGGCGACCTTTTCTCCACCGAGGAGGCTTTCAATGAAGCTACACGGCACCTTTCAAAGGCTGCAGGAGCCATCGAGAGCGCCGCGGATTCCACCATTCTTCCTCTGATAGCAGCTGGAATGGGTCTTATTCCATTGCTTGTGGGCATTTACCTGATAATCCAGGGGGTCGCTCTTCGAAGACTTTATTCCACCGGGGCTGCCGTTATGGAGGGAACAGAATGAAAAAGATCGATGTTCTCTGAATTCCATCTTTCGTCCGCTCCCGGAGCATGTCAAATCACTTTCACAGAACTATACTAAAAGTCTATGAGAATTTTTATACTTTCGATACCGCTTATGTTTCATCTGCTGCATGCGGGAAGCCTTGTTTTACTGCAGCAGGAATCCCTTGAAATCCCCATAGCCCGGTACAGAACAGTCAGATTTGCGCTCCAGGAGTACCAGTCGGATAGCGCAATCCTGAACGGAACGGTACAGATTTATCCCGACACGGCATCCGTTGAGCTGATACTGTTTCACATAGACGATTATCTAAGATGGAGAAACAATGCGGGAACAGTTGATACTTTGGGATGCATGTCAGTATCGTCAGGGTCATTTGAATTGGAAGTGCCCGGACTTGGCAGTTATGCTCTTGTTGTTAGCAACAGAGGTAACTATCGGACAGTTACGGTTATTCTTGATATAAATGTTATCTTTACAGGCACCGGAAAAACCGGAGATCCCCTGCCTTCCGCCCTGAGACTTGCTCTCGTCCTGATGATGGCAGGAACGGTTGCAGTGGCAGTGGGAAGTGTACTGTCAAAACATCTCTATAGGCGGAAACACATTACTTGACGGACCGTAATATCTGAATATACTCATATTCCTACAGGAAAAGGGGGAAATATGTTTATATCTACGCGAAGCCGGTACGCCCTTCGGGTCCTTGCCCGGATGGCCAGAATGACGAGTAAGGATGATAAACAGCCTATATCTCTTACACTGCTGTCAGAGCAGGAGCAGGTATCTGTGCGCTACCTTGAGCAGATATTCGGTCTTCTCAGGAGAAACGGAATAGTTAAAGGAAAACGGGGCCCCGGAGGAGGGTACGTTCTTGGAATGTCCCCTGAAGAGATCAGTCTTTACAGTATTTTCGATGTTCTTGAAAATGATTTTCTTCCAGCGAGCTGCATGTCCGGAGAAGCAACCTGTTCGCCTGGGAATCTTTTCAGCCAGGAACACTGCTCCCTTGAAGATACATGTGTAACCAGGCCATTGTGGATGAATCTCAGGGACATGTTCTGTTCCTATATGAGTGAAAAAACGCTGAAAGATCTTATAGAAGGAAACATCTAGGAAACAAAGTCAATGTGGAAGTATTCGGAAAAACTCATGGATCATTTCATGAATCCAAGAAATTCAGGGCAACTGCCTGATCCTGATGGACATTCCGAGGTTTGTTCTCCAAAATGTGGTGATGCCATGACCCTTGATATTCAGGTGGATGACGAGGATAGAATCGAGGATATAAGATTCATGACTTTCGGCTGCGCCGGCGCCATCGCAGCTTCTTCCGCACTGACGGAAATAGCCAGAGGGAAAACTCTGCAAGAGGCTCTGAGAATCACAAACGATCAGATAATCGAATTCCTGGGCGGAATACCGGAGGAGAAGTACCACTGCTCCGTAATGGGGCATGAAGCCCTTTCCGCGGCAGTTGACGATTTCAAAAAACGAAGTGATAACATCAATGAGCATCTTGAATCCATCATCAGAAAAATGCCTGAAGACCTTGCAGAAACTGCGGGGAACGGAAATATCATAATCGAACATGTCCACCCCAGGCATGTTTCTATCCGGCTTGCAGGCGGTGATACCGAATCTGTAACCACGATTCTGGAAAAAGAACTGCTGGAGCGCACCGGCAGAATAATTGAAGTGAGAGTCTCAAGATGAAAATCTATCTGGACAATAACGCTACCACAAGAGTTGTTCCTGAGGTTCTCGACGCAATGATTCCCTTTCTAACGGAAAGGTTCGGCAACCCATCCAGCTTTCACTCTTTCGGAAGCGATATAATGGAAAATATCGAAAAGGCCAGGAAGAATATTGCGGAACTCATAGGAGCCGATGCTGAAGAAATTATTTTCACGTCAGGGGGAACCGAAAGCGATAACACAGCCCTTATCGGCGCAGTGGAAATCAATCCTTTGAAACCCGGCCTTGTTACATCCCGGATAGAACACCCGGCAGTTCTTGAAACAGCAGAGTATCTGGCCGGAAAGAGGCATCCCGTTGCGTTTTCTGAAGTAAACAGTGACGGAACACTGAATATGGATTCTTTCGAAAATTGTATCAGTGAACAGACGGGCCTTGTTTCAATAATGATGGCCAACAATGAAACCGGCGTTGTAATGCAGGTGAAAGAAGCGGCACGCAAGGCCCATGAAGCTGGAGCACTTTTTCATACTGATGCCGTTCAGGCCATGGGTAAGGTCACCGTTGATGTAAAATCCATGGGGATAGATATGCTCAGTCTCTCTGCTCACAAGTTCCATGGCCCGAAGGGAGTGGGAGCCCTTTACATCAGAAAAGGGATAGCAATTCCCCCGCTCATGCTTGGGGGGCACCAGGAAAAGGGAATGAGAGCGGGCACTTACAACGTTCCCGGAATTATTGGGCTTGGAAAAGCAGCAGAACTTGCAGCAGAACACCTTTCGGATAAGAGTGGCGGAACAGGACTACTGCTGGATAAACTGGAAAAGGGCATACTGGATAACTGCCCTGGAGCAGTTGTGGCAGGCGCAAACACCGAGAGGCTTCCCAATACAGCGACAGTGATGTTCAAGGGAGTGGAAAGTGAAGCTGTAATGACCATGCTGGACATAGAGGGTGTTTGTGTGTCTTCCGGCTCCGCTTGCAGCACCGGTGAACAAACCCCCAGCTACGTTCTTTCGTCTATGGGGATTGACCCGGTTGATGCCAACACTGCCATACGGTTCAGTTTGAGCAGATATACAACCAGTAGAGAAATAGACTATGTGATGGAGATTCTTCCTCCAATCATTGAAAAGCTAAGAAAAATTTCACCTTACGCTTATTAGCCCGGATGAGTCCGGTCTAATAACCCGATCCCGTCCAGGCAGCTCCCCCCGAGATACTGTACGATTCTCTGCCGCTTAATCCTTTTCTGAGGACTCCGAACAGAGAAACACTGTCAAAGACGTAAAAAACTCCCGATCCGCTCAGACCGAGGTCACCGCACGTGTTCCCGTCCATTCCGCAGACTATCTGAACATCTTCCGCAACGTAGCTGGCGCCTCCAATGGAGAAATTCATATAATCTCTGATATGGTTCTCAAACGGGTTCCGACCTCCGTTCAGTACGTACGAAGCCGATGCCTGAAGCCGGAAAAGGCGGAAAGTAGTACCGGTCGATACTCCAAGAGAAAGCTCTGAACCACGGTCGCGACCCTCACTGCCGGTGGGAAACCTGAGGTGCCCGTTCAGAACAAGTGCAGAACCTCCACTGGCGGTTTCGTACAGCCAGGCGCAGCCTAAAGTAATATCTCCCAGCAACTTGCCTTCCTCAGCTGAATCATGAAGAAAGAAGGGAATCTCTCCTCCAAGCTCAAGCCCATCCATCCAGCCCCAGGTGACGTTCATAGGAAGGACAAGGTAACTGTTGGAAGAACCTTTAATACCAATGTAATCAAGATACCCCTGGATACGCAGGCCACCCGCTTGCAGAAGATCGCTTCCCGGCAGGAAGAGGAACCCGCTTAGTCCCCCCTGCGTTGATGTTCCCTGAACTGAATCTCCAGCTGAAGTTCCAGCCACAGAAAGAATAATAACAGTAAGAAATACTTTTATCATGATACTCCCTTATATTTCAACTTGACTTGACATGCGATGAAAAGAATCTTCTTTCCGTCAGATGTTTTCCAACCAGAATTCACCGGGGGATAATAATAGAAAATGAAATTGAGTGAGATAGGTCTTGTTCTTCTTGCCGCAGCTGCAGTGACAGGATTGATCTCTGTGGTCACGACCGGTCAGAAAATTGTTGAGAACAATAATGGGTTTCCAGAGGAAACCGATCCTCAGATATTGTTAGAACATGATTTTACAGAGGTCTGTATAGGATCGGGTTTAAGAGATGTACCCTCAGCATCGGCGGATACTGTTGTAAGATCCATGGATCTGGTTGATACAATTTCGGTACATCAGGCTAATCTGCATATAACCAGAACCCTTCGGGAACACGGTTTTGATCACGTGATAACATATCTGGTGCCCGATAAGGGACTGTCCTTTCTTTGTCATACACTTGAGGGAGAACCACTTCGATTTGAATTGAATAATACGAGCAGATAAACAAAAGCACCCCGGATTTCATCTTGTTGACACATTCTATTTCAGTCGCTATTCATCAGTTCCCGCAGAATTAGTATATTCTGCCTGATATGCACTGGATTACAGAATCACATAACGGCCGGTTATCGGATACCAGCCGCATTTTCTCGGTATGTCAAGATTACCTGACATCTGATGAAGGGTCCTCGGAGGTTATTACATATGACAAAGGCCACCAGATGGCGTAACTGGAGTTCGCTTGCTTTATTTGTAGTGTCAATCCTCATGGTTTGGCCGACTATACACTGGTATACAATGCCTTCCCGCGAAAGGGACCGGGCGGAGGCCAGCGTTCAACCCGAAACAGACAACCCTCATCTCAGAGCAGTGCTGGACACCCTGCAGATCCAGGGAGGAGAAAGCCTGCTTGAGGAATACAGGCACCTTTATAAAACCAGTGAAGGCACCATAAAACTGGGGCTTGATCTCCAGGGTGGAATGTATCTGTCATACATGGTTGTCCCGACTCCAGGCCTGGACGAGGATGAAGCTATCGACCAGGCGCTTGAGGTTATAAGAAACAGAATAAACGAGTTTGGCGTTTCAGAACCTTCCATTACTCGTCAGGGCAGCGATAGAATAGTAGTTCAGCTGCCGGGTGTGCGCGATCCGGAAAGGGCCAGGGCAATTGTAGAGCGGCAGGCCATGCTGGAGTTCAAGCTCGTTGCATACCCTTCCGAGGAACACCCTGCTGTATCCAGTGTACCTGTTCTGAGGCAGGTTGATGATTTCCTGTCCGGTAATGAGGAAGAAGAGCCTGCACCAATAGACAGCCTTATGGGTGAGTACTCCGATATTATGGAGGTTGAAACCACTGAAATATCTATTCTGGACACCGATTCAACAATTCAGTTTGATACACCTGAAGGTTTTACTCTTCCACAGCGTGAAACGGAGGGTGAAAATGTAACCGATGAAATCACTCTTCCTGAGAGGGGATCCCCGGGAAGCCTTGCAAATCTCATCGAGCTGGCATCTGAGGATATAACTTATAGCACTTCCGGTATAGCGCCAGGAGACTGGATCGTTTACACCGGCGATAAAATGGACCAGCTCAATAACATCATCAATACCCCAGCTGTAGACTCGATCATGGCTGAAGCCAATCTCAGTTTCGTTTTCGGCAGACTGGAAGAAACGTCACGGGGATCGCTGAGGGCTCTGTATATTCTTCCCCGTGACATGACCCGGGGCTGGGAACACCAGGTTGACCAGGTTACAATGGAATACCTTCTTACGGGAGCTAATCTTACCGATGTAAGAATACGCATGGGAAGCGCACAATCACTTTCGAACAATCCGTATCTCATTCTTGAATTCGATTCGGACGGAGCCAGGAACTGGGAACAGATTACAGGGAACAACGTAGACAAGCGGGTGGCGATAGTACTTGACGGCACCGTGTACTCCGCCGCGACCATTCGCGAGCGGATATCCGGGTCAGGAACCAGGCTATCAGGTGGTTTCTCAACGGAGGAGGCAAGAGACCTGAGACTGGTTCTGAAAGCTGGTTCCCTGCCGGCGGAGCTCGTAATTGCCGAAGAGCAGACCATAGGCCCAAGCCTGGGACAGCAGTCCATAAACAATGGGATGATGGCGGGAATAATCGCGATGGGACTGGTGGCTGCCTTCATTATCATCTATTACGGAACAGGCGGGATAATAGCAATTCTGGCGCTTATCTTCGATATGCTCATTATCATGGGAGTTCTCTGTTTCCCCGGACCCCTGGCACAGATAGGGGTCAAGGGTCTTAACGCCACCCTTACCCTGCCGGGAATAGCGGGTATCATTCTGACCATAGGTATGGCGGTTGATGCCAGCGTTCTTATATACGAGAGGATCAGAGAGGAGAAGAAGGCCGGCAAGGGTATAAGAGCAGCAGTGAGGGCCGGGTATTCCAGAGCCTTCGTTACTATTCTCGATGCCAACCTCACCACACTGATCACAGCCCTGGTGCTGTACAAATTCGGAACCGGTCCGATAAAGGGATTCGCTGTTACTCTCTCTATAGGTATTCTGGCCAGTATGTTCTGTTCTCTTGTCTTTTCAAGGGCTGCTATAGAACTTCTGCTCAAGAGCAAGAAGAAAAAGGACCTCAGTTTCGGAAAATTGTCCGTTATGGGTGACAGACATTTCTCTTTTGTAGAAATGCGGAAGAAGACATACATAATTTCCGCTGCAGTTATTCTCATAGGAGCGGGAGCATTCTTCATCAACGGAGGACTGAATCTTTCGATTGACTTTACGGGTGGCCTGGAAACGAACGTTGTCAGTAACACCACCGCAACAACCGGAGAACTGAAGAACGCACTGACTAATAGCGGGCTTCAGGATGTACAGGTTCAGAAACTTATGGATTACGAGGGAGATGGGGCCGCCGCATTTGTCGTTCGGACTTCGGAGGCAGACAAAGATGTTGTCTACACCGCTCTGGAGATTAACGGATGTGTCCCCATGGAGTTGGAGGCTGATACCGAAGGGCTTTCCTTCATCAAGCAGATAGGTCCCAGGGTTGGAGAAGAGCTGACGAGCAAGGCGCTTAACGCTATCTTCATGGCGATGATCTTCATCATCTTCTTTGTCTGGTACCGATTCCAGTTCAAGTGGGGGGTAGCAGCTGTGATCGCCCTGGCGCACGATACCATCATAACAATAGGGCTGCTTGCGCTGATCAGGCTTGATATATCACTGACGATTATCGCCGCGATTCTGACGATAGTGGGTTATTCGATAAACGACACCATAGTCGTTTTCGACAGGATCCGCGAGGACAGGAGGCTCAGAAAGGGCAAAACACTGGCGGAGACGGTGAATATATCCATAAACGAAGTTCTGAGCAGAACGGTAATAACATCTCTTACAACTTTCATGGCCGCTTTCATACTCTTCTTAATATCGGGAGGGGTACTGTCCCGCTTCGCTCTTACACTCATGATAGGGATAATTGTAGGAACCTACTCTTCCATATTCATTGCCAGCCCGATTCTTGTTGACTGGCACGCAAAGCTCAAGAAGAAGAGATAAAAAAATACTGCAGTACTGCAGCAAGAGCGGAACAGGTTAACGCCTGTTCCGCTTGACTTTCAGCGGATTAACCCTTTTCCTGTATGCCCCGGGGGGTCTGAGATACTTGATAGAATTTCTTTATTTCCTCTCAGGCAGTATAAGTCAGGAAGATTTGAATTCCATAATAATGACTGTATGAATCAGACAAAAGATTGACAATATCAAAAATAGATGATATGAAATATATAATGTAGAGTGTTTAACTAATTCTAAAGAAAGGAGTTTAAGTATGAAATTTTTACTGATTTCAATCCTTGTTTGCTTGACTGGCTTTGCTACTGCCGATGTTATTGTCGACGAGGGTTTCGAGGGCGGTGTTGTTCCGCCGGCAAACTGGCAGGTCTGGGAAGAGGGCGAAACCGGTTGCTCGGAATGGGCCATTACAATTATGTCACCTCATACAGGTGATTACTGTGCGTATCATAGTGATTCGTACAGTGCACTATCTGACAGCTGGCTTGTTACCGACACTTATGACCTGAGTACTTCTCCCATAGTAACATATAGTTTCTGGAGAGATCTTGGGGGGGCATATTACTATGATTACACCGGATTCTGGTACTCCCTGGTAGAAGATCCAACCTCATCTGACTTCACTGAAATGTTTGAACTCGGCAATGCGAATAGTGAATGGGAAGAATTCTCTGGTGATGTCACCTCGGAATGTGGCGGTCAGCCATATGTTACTTTCGCCTGGGTATACAGAGGTAGATATGACCATACCGAGCGTATTGATGATTTTATTTTAGAAGGATTTCCAACTGCTTTGGAACGGAATTCCTGGGGTGCCATCAAGTCAGCTTTCTAACTACTGCTGACAATTGTTAAAGAAGTGGCAAACACTGATTCAAAGGTGTTTGCCGCTTTAACATACTAATCTGTTTTAAACCAAAAGGATTTTTAATCTGATACAAGTTCTATAACAGCTTCCGCGCCTCCCAGTTCTTTGCTCGAACCGAATAATAGATTACCTCCGTGCAGAGTTACTATTCGCTTAGCAATAGCCAGACCTAATCCTGTTCCTTTGCTTGAGTGACCTTTGGCGAAAGGTTCTCCAAGCCTGTTGATGATTCCAGGATCGTAACCGCTACCGTCATCCGCTACAGAAATCAGGACTCTGTCGGCAGAGGAATTATCGGAAATATTCACTGCTACTTTCGATTCGGCATGGTTCACCGCATTACGGATGAGATTGCCAACAGCCCTGCCGAGAAGGGAAATGTCCCCCGTGCAGCTGCCTCTGCCGCGAAGCTTGATATCAATTTCGTTTCTGGCCCAGGATTCAGCCTGAATCATCTCCCTGCAGACCCCTTCAAGGTCTACATTTTCACGATTGATGTGACTTTCTCTCCTCAATTTGTTGAAAGCAAGAAGTTCCGTTACCAGGTTATCCAGAGCTATGAGATCCTTCTCCATCCTGTCGATCTTGGAGAAGTTTTCCTCTCCCGAGTCTTCCCTTAAAAGCTCAAGGGCCAGCCTCATCCGGGTCATCGGTGTGCGCAATTCATGAGCGACGATTCCCAGAAGTTCCTGGTGAGATTCGATCAGGGATTTTATCTGTTCCGCCATGCTGTTGAAAGTTCTCCCCAGATTATCTATAAGATCTCCCTTTTTTTTCACCTGCAGCTTTATTCCAAAGCTGCCGGAACCGATTTCAGAGGCAGCCCACTGAAGTTTTGACAGCCTTTTTCGAATAGGCCAGAGGGCTACGAAAAGAACCAGTCCTTCCGTTACAAGGAGTAACAGTAATATCAGCCAGAAGCTTTTCCTCAGAAAACCTGCCGGACCTCCCCGGGGTCCGCCAGAAAGATCTATCCTCCAGGGATAATCCCATGGAAGCCCCGGGAGAGTATAGAATCCTTCCTGAGGAGGAATACGGCGAAGGTGCCCTGCGTTGGGATATACTATTATCTCAAGATCCATTGATTCTGCGACAGAGATGATGGAATCCTTTTCAAGCAGCTGTGACGCGAGCAGTAAGCCTCTGAATTCCTCTACATTAGCTCTGTAGGCGTTTATCTGGGCCGGGATGATCTTCATAATAGCCACTACTGACAGAATCAGTGTCATCACAATGCATATGGCCAGGGGCATGTAAACTTTAAGAAAGAGTTTATGCATCAGGGCTCCTCCGGTATTATCATCAGATAGCCTACTCCACGGACAGTTTTAATCAATTCTCCGGACGAAGGGTCTTCAAGCTTCTTGCGGAGGCGTGAAATAATGACATCCACTGTTCTGTCAAAGGAATGAAAATCTATTCCCCTCAGTTCTTCAACAAGCTGGCTTCTTTCCTGTACTCTTCCTGCTCTTCTTGCCAGAAGGACAAGCAGATCGAACTCGGTGGTTGTCAGGTCAACGGGATTGCCTTTCAGCGTAACCTCTCTTGAGGGAACGTTTATGTGAAGATTTCCCCGCCGAATAGTATCCGCCCCGGCATCTGCGGAACCCCTTCTTAGAAGAGCTCTTATCCTGGCAAGAAGAACCCTGGGAGTAACCGGTTTGCCGACATAATCGTCTGCTCCGACTTCCAGCCCCACAACGATGTCAGTGTCATCCTTCATGGCTGTAAGCATGAGGACAGGTCCTCTCCAGGAAGTTCTCAGTTCCCTGCAGATATCAAGGCCACTGGCATCGGGCAGCATCAGGTCAAGTATTACAAGATCGGGTTTGGTTTCCAGAACGGTTTCAACAGCATTGGAACCTTTATAGAGAAGACTGACTATGAATCCATGTCGCTGAAGGTATTCCTGCAATAGTGAAGCAAGGGCTTCATCATCTTCAACGATAAGGAGTTTATTACTATTGCTCAATAGATACCTTTCAGTTATTAACAGTGATGAAACTTATTCTATTCTATTGCGAAACCGTTAAGATGCCAATTAGAAAAAAAGGACAGTCAAAATGCTTACAACGCTTATAATAGTTGCTCTTTCCCTTACAGGTTCCGAACAGACCGAGCCTGTGTACGTCCTCGAAGCTCCCGGAGTAGCGTTCGGCTTGCTTCCCGAAGAATTTGATCCGCCTGTTGAAGGAACGCTAACCGATGAAGCCGGAGTTATAACAAGCAGCCCCAACACAACCGGGACTGAATATCATCTTCATTACTGGAAAGAAGACCTCGATCCCGATACCAGAAAGGCAGATTGGCTTGCCGAAAGGTTCCGAAATATCATCTCTCCCGATATTTTTCCGTCCCTTCTGATAAGCGATCCTGAATGGATAGAAGGAAGTACTGCCTCTCCTTACTGGGAAACCAGATCTGTAGGTATTGTCCCGGTCCTGAATTTCAACGTGATAACTGAAATAGGAGATATTACCGGCAAGGGCAGAGCCTGTGCGATATTTACCGAAGACCACTCGATACTTTTCTACATGATCACTCCAGCAAGCGCTTCCACCGATGTGGCAACGGGGTTTGATAGTATAATTTCACATATATATCTGGCAGGGGAATAGTTACCTTCTCTTCGAACCTATACCGAAAAGTATCCTGCCAAGTATAAGAACAACTGCCGAGTGTAAGATAAGAACTAACATCTGAATAAGACCCTGCGGGTACTTAAGCCCCAGGGTCATTAATCTTCCAACCGGAGGAATGACAGCGTAGAGCCATTCCGGAAGTCTGGCAAGTGGAAACCCGGCCAGAAACCCCAGAAGCAGCAGCGCGGTGAAAAACATTGAGCCTGCGGTTCCTTTTGTCAGTATGCCCAGAAAAGCTCCTGTGGATACGGCCCATACCACAGGAACATAGGACTCGGCTATGATCTGCAGCAGAGGGAATCTTCCAGGTTCGGGAAGCGCTGCCGCCACCGCTCCAATTGTCAGTATGAAAATGATTGATGCAACGGAGAGTACCGCAAGATATGGTCCCCAGAACCCGGAAGATCTGCTGACAGGAAGAGCCAGTGAATTTCTGAACCAGCTGGATTCCCATATTCCCGAAAAGAACATGCAGGACTTGATTCCGGCAACGAGAGTAAGAAGAAGGGAACCATTCCAGATGGCCAGTACGGTTCTCTGTTCAATATTGAATATTCCCGTTACTCCATGGGTAGACAGGTACGCCTCCGCATATACTATGAAAGCAAGTATTGGCGGAACAAGAAGGTACGGGCCAATCCACTTTGTCTTAAGAAGAATATTTATGCTTTCCCTGAAATGGTAGGTATTCCGACCTCTCATAAGAGATTCACCACCCTGTCAGCTCTTTTAACCAGAGGAGATTTACTTTGCACCAGCGCGAGCACTGAAGCTTTATTTTCAAGCAGAGAAAATATGGTAGAAAGAACCGAGCTGATTGAAATCGATGACAGGTTGACCAGAGGTTCATCAAGTACAGCTACCAGGGGATCTGTAAGGACCAGGGGCGCAAGAGAAAGCATTTGAAGCTGTGACCGGTTCATCTGCTGTGGAACCTTTTTAGCAGCTTCTGTAAGCTCCATCTCCTCACACCAGTTCTCAATATACATTCGAACTTTCCTTACCGGGACTCCACGAATAAGAGCTATCCTGCGTTCAAGCTGTGTCCTCACGATTAAATCCGGCGCGAAATTACAGTTCTGAAAAACGAAGACAGCTTTCTCCCGGGCTCTAATGGAACCGGGCTTGGCACCCATAATTCTGATGGAACCCCAACCTGTGGATCTGATACCTGCAATAGATTTGATTAGATTACTTTTACCGCTTCCCGGACCGCCCACGAGAGCTACAAGTTCACCACTGCCTGCTTCCAGAGAAAGGTGAGCGATTCGGGGCGGGTCGGAGTAACCACCAATGGAAATGTACGGAGGCATATGTTCCTTTCAATATTCAGTCGAAACGAATAAATACCCAATGAAGACGATTTTGACCACCCTCATACTGACTATGTTGATTGCCGGCTGTGCTGAAAAGGAAAGGTACGCCGAACGTTACCTTGATACAATCGCTCTTGTAATTCACTTTGACAGGCCTGCTGAAGTAACCGGACTTCTCAGACCAGGAGCATCTCTCTGTCATGCGGTTGAGTATCCCGATCTGTCAGGAATAAGTCGACTGACTTTCAACTGCGGATATAAGGATTCCATAGAACTTTTTAAACAGCTGCCTGACGCTGAGATTCCATTCAGTGTAACAGCAGGAGCATACAGTGGCTATCCGTCAGTTGAATACTGGCAGGAGGGGATTACCTGGCAGCCCCTATACCATTGGAATGTAAATGAGGACAGCTGCGAATTTGCAGCTACAGTCCGGATTAGCAACAATACGGGCAGGGAGTGGTTCTCACAGAACACCATAATGAAGGATATCTCGGGGAATCCCGTCTGTATGGTGTCCGATACGCTGATAATAATGAATGGTGACATGGAGCTGGGATGGTGGAATGCAGTCGGGGAAGTTCTTCCTATTACACTGAGATACGGATGGCCTGTTAATTCTCAATGGAATCAGCTTGTGCCATGTATTGTTCCAACTCCGGGGGATCTTCTGGCGGAAACAGGAGAATGGCCCCTCAGAACGGGCGACACCCTCTGGGTTCAGCCGGAAAGGGAGATGGAGATAACCGAGACCATTCTTCAGAATACAACCGGGCACGATTGTACTCTACAGATCTATAACCAGACCGAAGAATACACTGAAATCAGAATAACACATCCCGACAGAACTCCACGGGGAGCCCGCTTCCAGGAGGAGGGAAACTTCCCTTCATTACTCGGGTTGCAGCCGGGGGATGTGGTAATTCTTGAATATCGAGTACTTTATGATTAATCATCTTGACCGGTGGGTATTTGATTAGTTAGAATAGCCGTCCAGCCCTTATGTGCGCCCGTAGCTCAATTGGATAGAGCGTCTGGCTACGGACCAGGAGGCTCCGGGTTCGAGTCCTGGCGGGCGTACCAGATTTGGGCTCTACAGCCTGGCGGCTTTACACCATGGCTCTACACCATTAACAGGGGCACCTATCCGATCTAAGCACACAATGTTATGAATCTTATCCAATCTGAAAACATCTTTATTATTGGATTCGTTAAGCGTCTATACTTGACTGTTCAATACTGAGGATGATATCATCTTCGCAAGCCACAACTAGAGCAGTATGCTATGTTTTCAATTTTCGTATTATTTGAGAGTTGTGTTTTCAGGAGGAATAGTGACACAGTATAGCAATCTCGTTTATTTTACTGGTTTATTGCATGAACTCCGCAGTCTGCCAAAGGAAACAGAATGGGTTGAGTTCAAGTACAACAACGATAACATCGATGAAATCGGCGAGAATATCTCAGCATTGGCTAATTCAGCCGCACTCTGTGATAAAACCAATTCCTATCTGGTATGGGGTGTCTGTGACGAATCACACGAAGTTATCGGTACAACTTTCAGGCCATCTCAGGCGAAAAAGGGCAACGAAGAACTAGAAAACTGGTTGCTTTGTTTACTGACACCACGGATTAATTTTCATCTTATCGAATTCGATGTTAATGGTAAGCAAGTATCGATGATTGAAATTCCTCGAGCGACCCATCAACCGGTGCAGTTTAAAGGGATGGAATACATCCGCGTGGGTTCATATAAGAAGAAACTCAAGGATTTTCCGGACAAGGAACGAATTCTCTGGCGAATTTTCGATATAACAACTTTCGAACAACGGATCGCGGCTGAAATCGTGAGTGGAGCTGATGTTCTGCGCCTGCTGGATTATCCATCCTATTTCAGATTGTTGAATATTCCCCTTCCTGAGAACCGTGATGCAATCCTCGCCAGGCTAGCAGAAGACAAAATGATTACTCTCAATAAGAATGGGCAATGGGACATTTTAAACTTAGGTGCGATCCTTTTCGCATCAGATTTGTCGCAGTTTAGACACCTTGAGCGGAAAGCATTACGGGTTGTGGAGTATATAGGTGATGGTAGGGTTAGGACTAAACGCGAGTATCAGGGTCGAAAAGGTTATGCAGTAGGATTTGAAGGTATAATAGGCTTCCTCAAAGACTTATTGCCTGAAAATGAAGTGATCGGTGAGGCGCTTCGGAAAACTGTTCCAATGTATCCCGAGTTGGCCATTCGTGAGTTAGTGGCCAATGTCATCATTCACCAAGACTTTACTATAACCGGCACCGGGCCAATTATTTAAATTTTTGATAGACGATTAGAGATCACAAATCCTGGCAAACCCCTTGTGGATACGATGCGCTTTTTAGATACACCACCGCAGTCGCGCAATGAGGCGCTTGCCTCATTCTTACGTCGAATTGGAATTTGTGAAGAACGAGGTAGTGGCGTGGATAAGGTTGTTTCCGAGACCGAATTTGCTCAGTTGCCCGCGCCTCTATTTGAGATTATTGGTAACCACACTCGTGCTGTCCTGTTTGCTCATAAGACATTCACAGAAATGGATAAAGCAGATCGCATTCGCGCATGTTACCTTCATTCCTGTCTGCAGTATGTACAGCGGAAGAAGATGACAAACACTACATTGAGGAATCGATTCGGCATTGAAAAAAGGAACAGTGCCCAAGTCTCACGCGTGATCAAAGATGCCATATATGCAGGTCTGATTCATTCCTGTAACCCAGAAAGTGAGTCACGGCGGCATGCAAGTTATGCTCCATTCTGGGCTCAATAACTCAGGAACAGCAAAGAGAGCTATTTGACTGTTATTTGACTGCTATTTGATCGACGTCACCGTTATTACAAGATATAGGCAACTGGCGGTGTAGAACCACATGATATAGTGTATGTGGTGAGTCAACCTATTTGATACCCATTTGACGCAATTTTGTTTAACTCGGTAATACTGAACATAGCTAATCCTGAGCTTCAGGACAGCTAATCCAAGGAGTCTTCAGATTTAAACCTCTTCTCTACTTCCGAAGCTCTCTCTCTGTAACCGCCTGCCTGTCCCAGTAATCACCAAGGTTTCGGATCTCTTTCAATTCCTCATCCGGTAACTTCAGAAGACATAACCACTGCGTAATCCTGTCAGAAGAAACTCCATGCGTTTCCGCAAGCTGCTTTCTGGTGAGGTTATCACGGACCATCTCGTCATGGAATTCCTGAGCGTAGATGACTGGATTACGGTGCTATAGGGGCCGGACTTCACTTGCGGCACTTACAAAAATAAAATTGGTGTAAATACCCGGGGACGAAACATTATACTTCCGTCAAGCTGTGCAATCCTATTCCATAGCATCCAGCTCCATGCAGGTACAATGTTTCCCATCCCGCCTTTTGCCGGGCTAATGAAGCTCCAGGAGTATACAACTGGGATCGATTATCTGTATTCCTGAATCTGCCGTGTCAGCACCTTCAACTGATCCGAGATTGTCGGTTTTCAGTATCCAGAAAGCACCATCATCCACCGGAGGATTCTGAATTCTACCAAAGGCAAGAATACCTTCATCCATCCATCGTGCGCCTGCAAGAAATTCTTCTCTTCCAGTATCATAAACCTGATGCCAGATGAGATTGCCGTTCAGGTCAAACATCGATAACAGAGCATTCCCGTATTCTGTACTGCCAGCGACAAGCAAGCCCTTTTCCGTAATTTCTGTGAGAATGCCATTGGATTCGGGGGTGAGCTCGAATTCAACGATCTGACCGATTTCAAAATTGCTGTCAAGGTAGAAAGCCTTGAAACGGTTTGATTCAACAGAAGAGAAGAAGCATAGTGAACCGTTGACCCCACTGATTTTCCCACTGAAGCACATGCCTGTTTCTGATATTGTTACAGGAGGAGAAACCACACCCTCTTCACTGACCATCTGAAGATCAATGCTGTCTGGGCATTCATCGACCAGGATAAGGAAATCGCCATCAAGAGTTTCAACGACTGAAAGAGCATACCCGGCTATCTCATCCGGAGAGGTTTGCCATTCAAGATCTCCCTCTTGAGAGAGCTTGAAAGCAAATCCGCCGGGAAGCATGGTGCCGGGGCAACCAATGACCAGCAATCCTCGATCCGAACAGTATATCATATCCGTGCACATCCAGTTCGAATCGTCATTTTCCCCAAGGATATATTTCCAGAGGATCTCCCCGGAATTGCTGAACCTTACAACCGCCACATCGGTATTGATGCCGGTTGCCCTTGGTTCTGAATGATAGTATGCGGCGAAACCGTCTTCCAGAGCAAGAAGGTTACCGCAGCTTTCAAAAGCCCTCGAGGTACCCCCCTTCTCAAGAATGTGCTTGTTCCAGAGGATGTTGCCTTCAGTGTCGAAACAGATAAGAAAAGGGTCTTCAAATGGCCCCGCAAAGGAGATAACGAGACTTCCGTCAGAAAGTTCTACAACGTCCCGAATGCTATAAATGCAGCCATCATCCTGTCCGATTGTTTTCGACCAGGTATTTTCTCCAGCTGCTGTAAAGACTATCAGAAGTAATGATAGCAGATAACTAGATTTCACTAAATCCTCCCGAGAGACTGTATACATCTTGAACTGTTTAAAAAGGATTCATCGATTATGGGACGGATCTGTACCGATCATCAGTTGTTTATTCCGTAATCGGGACCCAGTATAGTTATCTCGTCGTCTAAATCCGGCTTTATTTCTGGTTTTTTAAGGTTGCGATTTGAACTCCCCTGCGAGTCATTGCTTTCGATAACACTTTCGGAGAATCCCAGATTGTGGATAGTTTCTTTCAACTGATGAACAAGGGATTTGTTAATTCTGCTCTTCTTGAAGAAACCGCCTTCCACTTCATGCAGCAGTTTCTTCAGCACAGGCAGCTCCTTCTCGCTCCCATATCTCCTGATAACCAGCAAAGCCCCGGCGATAAGGTCAGGATCATCGCCAAGCATATCCGAAAGACCTTTCTGAAGACATTTTGAGATAAATTCTATAACAGACTGATGTTTGCCGAGCATGCTGAAGGAATCCATAATCTCATGCCTGATATCTTTATTTTTCCGATATGCCTCAGTTATTTTTGGAACAAAGGCAGGGTTGCGCATGGCTCGTTTGGTAAGGATATCAAGCGCTATCTCCGCAACTTCCTTTTTCTTGTCCATGATCAGGTACATTGAAAGGCTTTCTGCGGTTGTTTCCGATACCTTTGTTAGAGCCAGAAGGCACTCGCGTCTGATCCTGTAATCAGGAACCTTGCAGAGTTCTGCCAGAATGTTTTCACTTGTAGGAGAGCCTATATCGCGAAGAATCTGTATCAGGTTTCTGGCTTTGTACCAGTCTGTTTCCGGCAGGGAATAGGCCGCGCTGCTCTTCTGTGCGTTGAAGGACTCTACTGTTTCGGTGAGTTTATTATGAATAGCCGACAGCCCTTTGCTGCCCATCTCAAGAAGCATACGAAAGGCCTTGGCCCTTATCCTCCTGCTGTCTTCGTGGAAAACATTAACCAGCTGAGATACAAGATTATCCTGGGGCGCTAGCATTGCAAGTCGGCGAGCTTCTCTGGAAACGATTTCATCCTCTGAAACTATCTTCTGAACAAGAGCTTCTGAAGCGTCTATAGTGTCTATTTTCCTCCTGGCTTCTGCCAGAGAACGTTTTCTTGCCGCCTCCAGTTCTGTTCTTGAGAACTGCATTGATTCAAGGTTCATGAGGATCTTCCCGGTTTCAAGAGCTATTGACATCATTCCCCTGGTAAGAAGCGCTTCCATCAGTGTAGCAGTAAGTATTACTCCCTTGTAGAGAACATCCGGATCCTGTTCCCGCTTAAGAAGCTTGGAGACATTCTCGATTATCTGTAAGGTAGAGTTTTCCTTACCGCGCTCCACGGCCAGCAGAGCCATGTCCTGCAGTTTACTTACTGCATGATGTCTTTTATCTGGATCGGGCGAGGGAAGATTCGTAAGAAGCCTGTCAATGATTTTACGGATGGCTTTCCAGGCCATGCCCCTCTGAATTATACGGTTTGAAAGAAGTCCTTTCTCGAGGAGGGAGGGATCAAGGGCTATAACGAATCTGGCTATCATTCCCCGCTGTTCTTCCTTGTTTTCCTTCGCGGCGGCAAGCACGGATTTCAGAGCGTCACCAATTTTGCTGCCTGGAAGGGAATTTATGCTCTCTCCCCGCTCAAGCCTGTCTATAAGCTCCGAAAAGATTGCATCCTCAATGGTAACTTCTCCCCGTGCAAGAGTCTGTTCTGAATCCCCATCCTCTGAAATCAGCTCGTAATGGAAACGGTTGATGGAAATCGAATCGAACCCCCTGAGTTCAAGTAACCTATCCATGCCGCCATGTTCAGAAATGTAAGCAGGCGGTCTGTTGAAAATTCTGGAGAAGGTTTTCACGTTTTCAGCTGTTACTCCTGGTTCAAAAGTCAGGCTGCTCATTTTTCTTTCAGCAAAAGCCCTGATAAATCCGCTCATCCCGGAACTTCTTTTCTCTATCCTTATATCGTTCACCATTACGGTATCACCCATTACAGAAATCGTAACCTGTTCCTTCTCTTTGTAAAACTTGGACAGGATGCTAAGAAAAGACTCCGTTGAAGGATCTATTGACGGGTGCCCTGAGGGGAACATCTGAAGAGTCTTAATAAGAAGTTCAAGTCTTTTCACCAGATTCTCGGCGTTCCTCTGGGCTACAGCCTGAGACATCTGGCCCGCCCCCATATGTGCTACGAGATTGCTGCCAGAAGAGTAATATTTAAGCGCCTTTGGACTCAGTGTAAACTGCCAAATCCCGGGGGTTTGCTCTATGAAATCAAGCTCGGCAAGAATATCCTTCATGAATTTGCGCATTCCTACAGGGTAGGAACTGAGTTTTATACTGAAGGTGGGATCCTCCTTTCCAGCTCCCTTGAGTATGGAAAGCGCAATATCCGCGCCTGTACAGTCAATATCTGATTCGGGATCGAGCAGATCGTCCTCTATAAGCATGTAAAATATCTCGGTAAGCATTGATATTTTTGCAATAACAGATTTTAACGCACCTGAAGGAACCCGGCTGAAAAGATTCCACGCTTCGTCGAGTTTGGTTTTTGTGAACCAGTCTTCCAGATCCGCCCAGTTCCACTCGGGAATTAATTTTTTCAGGAGAGGTTTATTAATTAGAGAAAGAAAAGTTATTCCGGCTTCTATGCGCTGGGATGAATCTGCCACTATCGACCCCAGGATGGGGCCGATTATCCCCGGTTTGTATCCGGAGACGAATTTGGTAAGAGAATTGTTTCGATCCCCTGGATTATCCTGAGAGGAAACAGCAGTTATCAGCCTTGCAGCAATCCTGTCCGGATCGTTTACATTTTTCATCATCCCATTTCCCATCACATATGAAGATGTATCTTCGTTTAAATTATATTATCAACATAATTCCAAGGGGTTGAGTGCGCAATACTGTTATATGATACTGCAGCCGAATTTAATCTAATTTCTTGGCAACTCTCTTATCAATTCGAATATCAAGGGATGATTGCAGCGCCAGTATGCAGAAAGGGAGAGAAGGATATGTTCCCTCTCTCCCCGTAAAGAACTTAACGCTATCTGGCGACTATTATGGAAAGCGTTTCCAGTGAATCGCCATTCTGAAGAGTAACGATGTACTGACCGTTGGGAAGAGGTGTTCCGTTACTATCCACTGATCCCCAGAAAACGCTTCCATTTCTGTCAGGCATAATGGATTCACGGAACACAACACGTCCGCTGAGATCAAAGATCTTCACCAGTCCGCTGGATTCCCCTGTGAATATCCACGCACCTGCAAGAACAGGATTAGGATAAATGCTTAAACCCTGTACATGAATTCCATCCGGACTAGCACCTATTGCAACCGGAGGCGCGTATGAAGTATTTCCAGCGAACCATATCTCATGAGCTGAAGAACGTGCGGCTAAAGAACCATGACCACCGGCGGAGAGATCACTGTCAATCTTCGTCCAGGTCAGGTCGAACCCCGGCGTTGATGTTCCCGCCTTCTTGGTCGCTTCGGACGGGAAAAAGTCGTCATGATCAGTGTCGTTGGAAATGCATGCCGGAACCCACGGGAAACCAGCTATGACCTTGGTTGCCTGGTATATGTCGTAGTCATTAGTAGTATTCAGCCAGCTCTGATACGCCACATAGAGATTATCGTACTGATCGACCGCTATGGACGGGAATTCCTCGTCGCCTATGACGCCGCTTACGGTCTCAAAAGGAACCCACATTCCAGGTCTCCAGCTGTAAAGGATGTAATTGAGATAAACTCCGTACATTCCCGGATCAGGCCCTGGGAAGCTGTTTACTACGGCAGGATCAACACCGGGAGTATATGGACCAGGGGTATCTGGATCACTTGGCAGAAGGTATGTCATCCATGCCACATGGGGAATATCTTCTTTATCAACAGTGAGAGACGGATATCCATCACTTCCGTACGCTCCCGAAAAAAGAGTGACATCCTCAAATGGCATCCAGGAGATTCCCGCATCTGGACTTTGTGTATACAGAATGTGTGGAGGTGATGAAGTGTCATAATCATCGTTCCAAACAACATGAACAAAATCGGAACAGTAAGTAAACAGCGATGGTTCCTCCGGGAAATCGATGATTGTGGCGACATCCGGCATCTGGCTGTTTGCCTCTATCGTCATGCTTATGTTCATGAAAGGGGACCATGACCCTCCATGATCAAGGCTCTGCGAATAGTAAATTTCAGAGAAAGGATCGACATCCTCTTCCTGCCAGACAACATGAAGTATGTTTTCAAAAGAACAGTCTATATCAGGAACAAGAGAATTGTGACCCATACTGATATATATGGGCATCGGAGCACTCCAGACATCCGGAGGGGGAACCTGGGCATTGGCACTGTTACAATAGAAGATATCGTATACACTTCCGGTTTCACCTTCGTTGTGCTGCCAGACAACATGAAGCATATCGTTATCGTTGGAAACACCCGGAGAACCGTGTTCGATCGCTATTGACGGGTAGCGATCATCGCCGGGGAGGCTGACGATTTTCACGGCAGGCGCCCAGTCAGCAGAAACGGTGGGAGGAGCTGGAATAAGCGTATGTGAATACCATATATCACAGGGTCCGCCCGGAGCTGAATCCGGATTATCCTGGGTGTGGTACACGATGTGAAAGAAACCATCGGCATCTCTGACCATGGCCCTGCCGTTGTTGAAACCGGTTGCTTCCCACTCACTGCTCAGATCACCATCAACCTGATACATGCTCATGCCCTGTGCCAGGAGTAAAACGGGGAACATCATAAGAAGTGAGAATAATAATAAACGCATATCTGTACCTCCTGTATGTTTCGCATGTACAAATGAATCATACATGCAGCCTCGAAAACTAACAGTATCATTATAAACTTTCCGGTAATTACTGTCCATGGTGAATTTTGCATATCTAGGGAACAATCAGTTGTTTAAGAACTTTTGAGGAGAGGTTACGAAAAATTCTTATTCAGATGAAGATATAGATCAAGTTCGGATCAGAGAAGAAATGGCTTCCCAGATTCGGGAAATTGCGATTGAGGCCGGTGCGGAAGGATCGAATGCATTCACAGGAAGACCTTTTGACATAGATCGCGTAACGGCGGGATCGTAAGGGATCCTTCCAAGCAGAGGTATTCCATCCTCTCCGCAAAATTTTTCTATCTCGCTGGTTTTGTCAGGATTGATGTCGCTTCGATTGATGCAGACAGCAGGAGTAATTCCGAAGTGTTTTACCGTTTTAAGTATGCGTGAAAGATCATGAATTGCCGATACCCCGGGTTCAGTCGGTATCACGGCAAGATCAGCACCCGCGCATGCGGCAATAACAGGACAGCCTATTCCCGGAGGGCCGTCCACAAGAAGGATGGGTTCATCGAGTTCTGTACATTTACTTATCGCTGCATTTTTGACAGTAGTAACAAGCTTGCCTGAATTTTCCTCTCCCGCCTTCATCTCCGCGTGGTAAAGTGTACCATAGACAGATCTGGATACAAACCATGCTCCTGCAGTTGTTCTCTCGCTTGTTATCGCATTTTCAGGACACTGGTAAACGCAAGAGTTGCATCCTTCGCAGCTGATCTTATCGATTCTGTAGTTATTTTCGGAAGAATCCGGAGGAATCACTGCATTGAACCTGCAGACATCAAAACAGATTCCACATTTTGTGCACCTGTCATTATCGATTTCCGCCTTGTATCCACCGGTGAATACGAACTCTTCAAGCTTCGCAGGTTTCAGCAGTATTTCAAGATTCGCCGCGTCAACATCAGCGTCCGCCAGAACAAGTGTATGCTGATCCGCAGCTATATGAGCCATAGCTGCCGTAAGAGAGGTTTTTCCCGTTCCTCCTTTTCCGCTGAGAACTACTATCTGTTTCACTGTTGAACCTCTTTCCTGACAGCTGCCAGAATATTCAAGAAAACTTCTTTGTATTCGGGAAGACCGCTCAGGAGAGGAATTCCATTTGAAAGCATCTCGGCAATTCTGCGATCCATAGGGATTCGTGCCAGAATTGGCAGGTTTTCGCTGTGACAGTACTTCTCAACATCGCTGTTTCCGATTCCGTCACGGTTTATGATAACACCGGCAGGTATTTTCATCTGGTTGACCACTACATCCACAGCTGCCTTGAGATCATGAAGCCCGAAGGGAGTAGGCTCTGTGACAAGAATAACGTAATCGCTTCTGCTGACGGCTTCAACAACCGGGCATGATGTTCCCGGAGAAGAGTCGATGATTACAGTAGAACTTCCCGATTCCGGGAGGTATTCATTAAGAACGGATGTGATTACAGGAACAGGCATTGCCTGGCCTACGTTGAGAATTCCTCGAGCGAAGTTAATGGAACCGTCCGTTCCTCCTTCTATTTTACCGGTTACATGAGTGATCTCACTTATGGCATCTTCAGGGCATACAAGACGACAACTTCCGCAGCCGTGGCAAAGATCGCGGAAAACCAGTACTTTTTTACCCGCAACTGCGATGGCGTGCCATACACAAACCTCAGCACATCTGCCGCAATAGGTGCATTTACCAGTGTCAACTTCCGGAACAAGCACCCCGGTATCTCTCCCGGAGGTATAATCTATATTAAGGAACAGGCCAGAATTAGGTTCCTCCACATCGCAGTCAAGGAGCAGTGGTTTTTCATTAGACCCTTCAGTGGCGGCAATGGCAAGGCTCACAGCCACCGTTGTCTTGCCAGTGCCACCTTTCCCGCTTGCTACAGCGATAACCATATATGCGGTTTACCCGCGTGTCATTCTTGTCCCGCACTTGGAACAGGTAAGGCTGTTGCAGGGTGTACCAACCTGGTGCGTCTGCTTATTTCCACATTTTGGACAGACGCAATCACCACCGGGTCCCGCTGCATATGGTCCTCCTCCGCGGCCTCTGCCACCAGAGGGGTTCCTTCCCTGTCCTCTTCCTCCTCCGCCTATGTACATGAATTTGTCCTCCTTACTATTCCTAACTTTTATCAGGGAGTTTTACGATTATCTCATCAAGCTTTTCCAGAAGGGCTGCTGCCTCTTCCCTGAGTCGCCCCGCTGGTTCATTTTCGTAACCGGAATTTCCGTGAGCATGCTCTATACTCTCGCTGCAGGGAGCAGCCTCCGGAAGAAAGCCTTCCATGTAGTTGTTAATGGCGCTTTTGACGGTGCCACCAGCTCCCGTTGAACATTCAATTCCGAAATCACTGAAGATGGATATAGCCCTTCTTCCCATACCTCCTGAAAGCATTACGTCGGCACCAAGTTCCTTTATAAAGGAAGGTACCTGACCGACGGAATGGGAGCTGAAGTATGGATTTTCCACAGATTTCACATTAACGATTTCGTTTCCTTCGAGATCAACTACGAAGAAATAAGGGCACCTTCCGAAATGATAACTTACCGAGCTGTCAAGATTTTTATTGTTATCCGATGATACGACAATTCTCATGTGGACTGCTCCTCCATGATTCTATCCAGCTGCTTCAGGATTTCGGCAACCTGACCTCTCAGATCCCTGAGCCTGGCAGATAGAGTTTCAAGTTCGTCTTCTTCAATAGCCGGCTCTTTCGAATGGCTGGCACTACTTCCCGCAATTCCGGCATGGGAATCGGCATTCGCTGCCCCCATCATTGGAAGTTCACCACGATTGAAAGCCTCAACGGTTTCCCGTACAGTTCCGTCCGTTGCAATATAGCAGTGCACGGAACCCGCAGTGAGAACTTCGTATGCGTTAGGACCGATATTCGAAGATATCACCGATTCGGGTTTTTTCTTCAGAACGAACTGTGCCGCCTGTATTCCGGCTCCGCCGCTCTGAGTTACCGCGGGGTTCTCAAAGCTATCGAAGGAGAAGTCCTCAGTATTCACGAGAAGGTAGAACTTTGCCCTTCCGAACACCGGGCTGATTACGGAATCAACATCACTTCCGGTTGAACTCACAATTACTTTCATCGATTATTCCTTTTCTGTTTTTCTTTTCAGAAGCTGATTCACACGATAAGCTATCTGTTCGATAGTGTCCGCCACAAACTGAACCTGACTTTTCAGTGATTCTGTTTCTGTAGGCTCCTGGTTATTATATGCGGGGTTGTCATACTGTGGATATCTGCGCCATTGAGGAAGACCTGTCTCGTAGTATATGTTCCTCCGGCCTCTGCCTCCTCCGCCTCTTCTTCCGAAGAAACCGTATCCGCCTCCTCTGCCCGGAGCGGTTGCGTATCCACCTGCCGGATATCCGGCGCACCTTCCCATTGCTCTTCCTGTCAGGGGTCCTTCTCCCCTGGGTCCTGTTCCGTCTCCTGCTGGCATGATTTCTCCTTTCTCCTGTTAGTTCATTTACCGTTACTGTGATGCAGTTCCATATGATTCTGGTATTTACTGAAGAAGCGGTGCAGTATTCTGTCGGTTTCCTCAAGATCGCTTACCCACATCTGTAGGTATCTGTCACCTGCTGGCGAGAGGGCGTAAACCCTTCTTGCCGGACCCGAATCGCCTTCGGCCCATCGTGAAGTGGCAAAACCTTTATCCTCAAGGCTCCTGAGTATACGGTAGATTGTGCTTGAATCCGCGGGATTTTCACTGAATCCGAAGCGTTCCAGGTTATCAAGTAACTCGTAACCATAGGATTCTCCGCCATGCAACAGCAGCAGAAGGCATGGTTCAAGGAACCTTGTTATTCTTCTCCCGCAACGATTCTGCGCTCCTCTTCTTCTTCTTCCAGGCAATGTGTTTCCTCCATCTATATGCAGCCTGCACCTAGATGATAATAACAACTACCATTTTGTCAAGTGTAAAAAGGAAATTGCTATTGAAAACATGGTCGAAAAGAATTAACATCTCAGCATGATATTTTTCCAGTATTATTCATGATTGCATATTCTGATATTATATCAACCCGCAAGAGCAGCCTGACCGGTAGAATGTGAGATGGATGTGTGTTGTTAAAAATTACTTAGTCAAAGCGAACCTGCTTCTTCTGCTGACAGCAGCCATATGGGGTTTTGCCTTTGCAGCTCAGAGAGCCGGCATGGCTTACATCGGGCCATTCCTGTTCAACGGAATCAGATTCGCTCTAGGCACGGTCGTACTTCTGCCTTTCATATTACTACGAAAAGCTAAGAGAAATTCTATTTCCCAACCGGGTATTCCGCTGAAGCAGGGATTGCTTACCGGGCTGGTATCGGTTGGAATAGCGTATACTCTCCAGGGAACCGCAGGAGGTGTTCTTATGTTAACAGCGATGATGCTGTCATCCACAGGGAAGCCTGGTTTGCGAAGAAACGCAAAGTTGTAGGAAGGCATTTTACACTTATATTACATACTGTTATTATTATTCAGGAGAGCAATATGCCAGCAGACAAAGATACGAAAAGTACCCCTGAAACCGATTACCTGAAAGAACTCAAAGAGAATCTCCGCCGGAGCAGGTCAACACTCAGGGCTATATTACAGTTCACTGAAAATATCATCATTGTGCTGGACAAGAACGGCATGATAATCGAAGCCAGCAATCAGGTTGAAAAAATATTCGGGATTTCTCTCGAAGATATCATTGGCAAAGTATCGTGGGAAAGTTTTTCCATCGACGAAGATGTAGACCGACTTAAAGGTTATTTCTCAGACAGGGCCAGGGGAACAGGCAACCCTCCTTCTACATATACACTCAGAGCGAAGATTGCCGGGGAAGAATCACGTTTCATGCGTGCTAATGTCGGTTTTATTCCTGGAACCGAGGAAAGGGTTGTCATACTCAAGGACTTGTCGGAAGTGCTTCAGGAACAGCAGAAAACGGCTAAAAGTGAAGAGCGGTACCGTACGGTCGTCGAAAATATAGAGGATGGGATTGTAATATGTAATGAAGAGCGGATACTTTTTGCTAATAAAAGTTTCTGCATGATGACGGGTCTTTCAAGGGAGGATATTTATACTTTCTCTCCCATGTATTTTTTACATGAGGCGGACAGAGACACATTCAAATCTCTTTTCCTGAAATCCGGGAAGAAAAAAACAGGAAAACTGGTATTCGAAACTGGAATAAAAAAGGGCAGAAAGTATTTACCCGCAGAACTCTCAACCACGCCAATGGTTTACCGCGACGCTGAAGCAATTCTTTTTTCAGTAAGGGACATGACGCAGCGTTATGAAGCGGAGAAGAAGTTCAAAGAAAGCCACAGCATAATGAAGGCCATTGTAGACAATTCACCTGTGGGGATTTCGGTGCATGACAGGAACGGTACGCTGCTTATGGCTAACGATTCCTGGCGTGCTATCTGGAGCAAGAGTCTGGAAAACCAGAAGAAAATGATGATCCCTCGCGCAAGGCTGCGTATGGACGAGGGAGACTCTTACCTTGGAGAATTTCAGGATGATGTGGAGGCAATCTATAAAAATGGAGGAGAATTATTCATTCCAAGAATAAGATTACCGAACCCCGCCTCCGGTGGAGCCGAGTATATCTCTCATCACTTCTACGCGCTTATGGATGACAAAGGTGAAGTTGATAAAGTGGTTATTCTTACACTTGACCTTACGGCGTCATTGAAAACAAGGTTCGAACTTGAGGAAACCAGGGAACAGTACAGGGAGCTCTCCGGAAACATCCCCGTAGCAGTATACAAAACTACACTGGAATCCGGAGGAAGAATTATCTCTGCCAATAAAGAGATGTACAAGATGTTCTTTGGAGAGGAAAATGGAGATTTCAGTAATGTATCAGTAAAGGATCTATATGTTGATCCAGAACGCAGGAAGGAACTGAAAGAAAAACTATCGGAAAATGATGCTGTACGCGGGTTCGAAGCCAAACTGAAAAGACTGGACGGATCTACATTTCTTGCTTCGATTTCAGCAAGAAAAGGTCCCGGAATAAAAGGAAAAAAGGAATACATTGAGGGAATAATACGGGATATTACAGACCAGCGCCGTGTAGAGGAAGAACTCCAGAGGATCGAACACCTGGAGTCTATTGGAACACTCGCGGGAGGAATCGCACACGATTTCAACAATCTCCTCATGGTCATTCAGGGCAACATATCTCTTGCACAGACAGAGTCTGACCCATCGGAATTCAGCAAGCATATTGATGAAGCGGAAACTTCAATCGAAGAAGCCACAATTCTTGCCAGGCAGCTTCTTACATTCGCAAAAGGAGGAGTTCCGATAAAGAAGTCGGTGGAGATAGCATCATTTGTAAAAGAATCGGTTCTATTTGCCCTGAGGGGTTCTGATGTAGAAGCAGTTTTTGAATTTGAAGATAATATTGAAAAAATTGAAGCTGACAGAGAACAGATCGCCCACGTTATCCGTAACATGGTGTTAAATTCCGTACAGGCGATGACAGGGAGCGGAAAAATTACAGTTAGCTGCAGCGATGCCAGGATTGATAGTAATTCCGATATTCATCTAAGATTTGGTGATTATGTGAGAATCTCCATAAAGGATACGGGGAAAGGTATACCTCCCGATGATCTTAAGAAAATTTTCAACCCTTATTTTACTACAAAACCAGATGGGTCAGGGCTGGGGCTTTCGACCAGTTATTCTATAGTATCAAGGCACTCCGGAACTATAGAAGTTTTCTCCGAGGAAGGAAGAGGAACGGAGTTCGTAATTTACCTTCCTGCCCGGGAACCCGAGAAGAAGAGTAGCCTGCCACAAAAAGAATTCGATGCCAAAGCCGATACTGCATCAGCTCACATTCTTATTATGGACGATGACCCAAAAATCAGGCGGGTTCTCACGGGCATGTTGAAAGTTCTTGGTCATAGAGTCACCGAGTCTTCCGATGGAGCCGAAGCTGTAGAACTTTACCGGGAGCATTTTTCTTCGGGGGAACCCTTTGATGCTGTTATCATGGACCTTACGATCCCCGGAGGGATGGGAGGAGAGGCTGCCATTAAAATACTTAAGGAGATCGATCCTGATGTTAGGGCTATCGTTTCCAGCGGATACGCTACCAACCCGGTGCTGTCCAATTATTCCGATTATGGGTTCCGAGGGGAGCTTGTAAAACCATTCAGAATATCCACTCTTAAAAAGGAGATGAAAGCGATTCTGGCACAGTAACGGATGAGCCGAATACCTGAACCCTATTCAGGAGATTTTTATGATAAAAGCTTTCAAAGCTTACGATATCAGGGGAATTTACGGGAGAGACTTCGATGGAGAGATCGTATACAGGATAGGATTCTTCATCCCCGGACTTCTCGAAACTGAAAAAGTTCTTGTGGGTTACGACTGCAGAAAATCCACACCGGATGTTCTGCGACATCTTGTTCAGGGACTCACAGATTCCGGAGCGGATGTTTACGATATGGGTTTCGCAACAACACCTATGGTTTATTTTGCTACTGCTACCCATAGATTCAACGCATCGATTCAGATAACGGCATCACACAATCCAAAGGAATACAATGGGCTGAAGATATCACGTTCCGGAGCCCTTCCGGTAGGATACGATACCGGCCTTAAAGAGCTTGAGAAGATGGTTGAAACAGGCAGCATTCAGCCGGTTGCGTTCAAAGGAGAGGTTAAGGAGCTTCCCGGCATAAAAGGGGAATACATCGCGTTCCTTGATAAGTTCTGCGTGAACCTGTCGAACCTTGATTACGGAATTGACTGTTCGAATGGAATGGCTTCTCTGATCGCGCGGGATATTTTCGGCAATACACCTGCATACCTTTACGAAAAAATGGACGGTTCCTTCCCGAACCATCCTCCCAACCCGCTTGACGAAAGGAATACAGCCGATCTGAAAAAGCTGGTCATTGAAAATCATCTTGATGCAGGTGTGATATTCGACGGCGATGGAGACAGGGTGATGTTCATCGATGACAAAGGCAGATTTGTACGCCCCGACCTCATTACCGCCGTTCTCGGGATCCATTTCCTCAAAAAGAATAAAGGCAGAGTACTGCACGATATAAGAACCTCAAGAGGAGTAATTGAATTCATTGAGAAACAGGGGGGCAAGCCTTTCATGTGGAAGGTGGGGCATTCCCATGCCAAGATGAAAATGCGCGAATTAAGCGCTATTTACGGTGGCGAACTGGCCGGTCATTATTACTTCAGGGATTTCTTCAACTGCGATTCGGGAATGCTGGCGGCGATTCTTGTTCTTAACATCGTATCTGAACTCAAAAAGAAGGGGGACGCATTCTCCGGTCTTATTGATTCTATTTCGTCATATTCGAATTCCGGGGAGATCAATTTCCGGATAGATGAAAAAGAAGCGGCCATGAACAGTATCAGAGATTATTTCACCTCAGGAGAAACTCCCACTGCATCATACGATTTCGACGGATACAGGATTGAATTCCCCCATTGGTGGTTCAATATCCGCCCCTCGAATACTGAGCCATATCTGAGACTTGTCGCCGAAGCAACCACCTCTGAACTTCTGAACGAGAAACTGGAAATAATAAGAGAACTCATTGAAAAGAACGGGGGGCACGAATAATCGTACCCCCCGGATGAAGATATTTATCTGGTAAGAATCACCTTCCTGGTGACAGTTGAATTATCCGTCCATACCCTCACGAAGTAAATTCCTGAAACTACATCGTTTCCGCTGCTGTCCCGCCCCAGCCAGGAAACACTATGTGCGCCTGCGCAGAAGTTCTCGGATGCAATAGTCTGGATCTGTCTTCCCGAAAGATCATAAACGGAAATGTTCACTCTTCCGGCATCCGCTAGAGTAAAGGGAACCGTCACGAAAGAAGAGAACGGGTTAGGGAAAGCTGGATCCACAGACAGGGGTTGGGCTGCCGTTTCTCCCTCACCGGAAATGGAGACGCTTGAACTGGTCAGTGCTTTCATGCAGAAATTACCGGTTGAGTTAATTGTTGTTAGATCGGTCCAGGATGAACCTTCAAGAAAGAAGCTCTCCCCCGGATTCGCGCTTGACTCTACTATAGTCCTGGATGACGCGCCCAGAAGAACCGGGACATCGGAAGTGCAGTCGAAGGGCTGGCCTCCGTCGGGCAGGTTAAGGTAGACATAGAAATTATCTCCCTCCTCAAGTTGCAACTGTGCGGGGAGGTCAACAGTGTGAAATCCCGTACAAAGCGCTGTTCCCGTGACGGACGAGAGCTCATCCGTAAGATTTCCTCCAGAAAAGGAACCATATATCTTGGCGGTGTAAGTAACATTGTCTTCCACAGTGAAGAAACTCACGGCTTTAAGATATTCGTTCTGTTCGCATGTAAACGTATTGAAAGTTGAAATTGCGGTAGTAAGAGTATCGCGCCAGCCGTGGTAATCGTGGTAGTAAATGTTGTCGTACTGCATGAATTCAACATCCCGGAGAGATACAGCTCCCATAGTAGGATTCTGGCATGAGTGCTTGTCGTAATAGGAGATCCAGAAGTAACCGCCGTATCCCCAGCCCGTTCCCCAGCTGTTCTTGGCGAGCCATGCTCCGGGGTTGGGAGCCTGGGTTACCCTTCCATCGTCCCATCCGATAATTGAGACGGCATGGTTCGGGTCGAGAGAGCTCGATGGCGGCTGATAGTGTTCGTAATCGTTGATAAATGAGCCGTCGTAGCATATGCAGGTTCCCATCACACCGTAATCCATGATTGCCTGTTTGATGACATCGATGTTTTCAAGGCCGCTTCCAGCGGTGTACCAGGCTATCTCTCGCGGGTAGTAATAGTGGTACGAAGTCTGATATCGCGCAGGAGCAGTATCAAAGGACTGCCCATCAATATCACGTACAGCCCCCTCCCCCCTGGTGAGGTAAGCAGAGGTTACAAGGTAATCTCCGCCCTGGTGAACTTCGAGCCCGCCTCCTGTTGGAGGGGTCGTGTCATCGTTGTTATGCTGATTGAAACCGTTCCACCAGTCCAGATGGTATTCGGCCAGGTCCGGCTCTCCCGTTTCGCCCGCCGCAGTCCAGGCGCCTGTGATCATCAGGTTGCCCTCCATCGAAGACATCGCTCCGAATGTCCAGCAGGTTCCTCCTTCCTGGCTCTTGACAGAAGTCACATAATTATTTCCACCAACATCACGAAGATCGTAAGTAGATGGCGGGTCAGCCATAACGACAGATACTGTAATTAAAAGAATAGCCGAGAACAGGTACTTTTTCACAATGGCCTCCAGATGGATAAAGAGTCTATTAAAGTGTTTCAGTAGATAAACATGAGAAATGAAAATCCGTTCCAGTGATAATGCTTTCAAAGAAAATTCAGGTCAAGGGAAACATGAAGAATCCATAACGTTAACATGCTAAAGCATAAAGATGTTCTTATATTAGTAAATTGTGAAAAACGGTTGTAAGGCATTCCTGTTGAAATTTCGAAGGGAGTTTAAATGATTGACAGACTTAAGTCCATGATAAGCGGAGTTGAAGCTGATTTCGTTGATATCAGGTACGAAATTAAAACGGAAACCAATATCAATTTTACCGGCAGAGAAATAAGAAATGTCGGTTCAAACAGAACCGATGGCTACGTAGTTCGTGCGGGGAAAAATGGAGGTTTCTCCACGGCTACCGTAACAAGAGAGGAAGATATCCCCCGCGCGGTGGAACTTGCCGTCGAGGGAGCGGAAACAATAATTGCCACGGGCGGGAAGGAATCGGTAATGGCCGAAGTGCCCCTGGTAAAAGAGACCATCAAGCTCGCTCTTGACGGCGATCCCAGAGAGATAAGTATCGATGATAAAATGGAGCTTACCAGAAAGTACAATGACCTGATGCTGGAACAGCCCTCAATTGAAACTACCAGCATTACCTACAGGGAAATAGGCAGAGAAAAGCACTACGCTAATTCTGAGGGAACCGAGGTTTCGGAAGAAATTATCACCACGAACATTATGGGCGAAGTCATAGCCAAGCGCGATAATCTCGTTCAGAATATCAGGGTAGCCATCGGTGGAGCCGACGGTTACAACAGACTGCTTGACCGGGAAGAGGATTTCACTAAAAGGGCGCAGATCGCCGGGAAGCTTCTCGATGCGGAACCGGTAAAGGGAGGTACCTATAACGTGATCCTCAGCCCTATGCTCGCCGGAGTTTTCACCCATGAGGCCTTTGGTCATTTCAGTGAGGCCGACATAATAGAGGATAACCCATCTCTCAGGGAGAAGATGTCGCTCGGAAAGAAACTTGGTTCCGATGTTATCTCCATCGTTGCGGATTCTACCATACCCAATCAAATAGGTTACTACGTGTACGATGATGAAGGAGTAGCTGTTAAACCGGTAACACTCATGGATAAAGGAGTTCTGACCGGGAGACTTCATTCCCGCAGGACCGCAAGCGCTTTTGGAGAACCGGTAAGCGGCCATGCCGTAGCGGAAGACATGCGCTACGAGCCGATAGTTCGGATGGGAACCATATATATAAAACCCGGGGAAAAGAATCTCGATGAACTTCTTGCAGAGCTTGGAAACGGTCTTTATCTGATCGATGGTAAAGGGGGGCAGACCAGTGGAGAGAATTTCACATTTGGAGCCCAGTACGGATTCGAGATCAAGAACGGAATAATTGGCTCGATGGTAAGGGATATCAACATAATGGGTAACCTTTTCACAACGCTTCAGAACATAGAGTCGATAGGGAACGATCTGGAATTGTCGGAGCGCGGCGGTTGCGGCAAGGGTCAGCTCAATATCAAATCCGCCCTGGGGGGACCACATGTCCTGATCCGCAACATGGTAGTTGGAGGTGCATGATATGAAAAGACTTCTGGACATGGCAGCGAAAGTATCCGATCAGGCCGAAGTATTCTCCAACAGGAACGATTCCAGTTCCCTTGAAATGAGAAACGGAAAACCTTCGGACATATCTGCATCCATACAGTCTGGCTATGCTCTTAGAATTCTCAAAGATGGCAGAATCGGAACTTCATACACAAAGAACCTTCTGAACAGGGAAGAACTTGTTTCAAACGCACTGGATTCTCTCAAGGGAAAGGTAAAAGCTGGATTCTCCTTTCCAGGGCCTTCGGAAATCCCCTCTGCCTGGGAGCCTGACGGGTCAGTTTCCCGGATGGGTTTTCATGATCTTCATTCCCGCTCCAGTAAGGTGCTTGATTATATGAGAGGGAAGATTGACGGACAGATTGATGTCAATACGGCCAGGGGAGTTATGAACATGGCCATCATGAATACTAATGGGCTTGATGTCTCCAGAAAAAGCTCCTTCATGTACATTTTCGCTTCACTTCTCTTTCCCAACACCGAGACAGCTGTCCGAAAATTATATCTGAGCAGAAAGGTCGGGGATTTTCCCGAAAGTGATCTTGACGAACTGATTAAACTGTACACCTCCGGCCTGCCCGAGGTTGATATACTAACCGGAAGAATGAAGGTGGTTTTCACTCCGAACACAATGTACACCCTGCTGTGGAGGCTATCAGCAGCAACATCCGGAGGAGCTTTTTACAATAAAGTGTCTCCTCTCATGGATAAACGGGGAGAGAAGGTTCTCTCAGAAAAAGTTACCCTTTACGGAGATCCTACTGAACCTGAGGAAGTCGACCAGCATTTCTTCGACGATGAAGGGGTTCCTACGAAGAAGCATACGGTTTTCGAAAATGGTGTTTTCAAGAATCTGATACTTAACCTCGATTACGCTGATAAGCTCAATGAAAAATCCACAGGAACAGGGTACCGAGAGGGAATGTGGGGAGGGGAAACTATCGCGATTCCCCCCGGCCCGTCACTTAAATGCAGCCGTATCGCTGCGGGAGATGCCTCCTTTGAAGATATGATAAAAGGTATCGACAGAGGAGTAATAGTTCTCGGAGTTCTCGGCGCCCATTCGGGCAACATTCTCAATGGTGATTTTTCGGTGGGTCTCAATCCGGGGCTTTACGTTGAGAATGGCGAGATCAAAGGTCGAGTCAGAGACGGAATGATTGCCGGGAATGTTTACGATGTTCTACAGAATATTGAATCCGTTGAAAATCGTCTGCATGATTCATTCACGGGAGGTAAATACCCTTCGATTCTTATTGATGACGTAAGCGTTGCAGCAAAATAAAAAACTGATTTATCTCCATACGGAACAAAGGGGCAGGCTTCGGCCTGCCTCCTCTATTTGTCCGAATACTTCGCGATGAACCAGCCGAATCTCTTTCTCTGAGCTCTGCAGACACCTCTTTTTTTCATGATTCTGTAGAGGGGGCTGAAAAGGGACATCACCCATTTTACGGGAGTTGATTCCATGATAACAGCGAACGGTCTCCATGACAGGAATCTGATTAAGCGGTTTGGAACGCTCTTATTAACCAGAATAAACAGAAGATTCAGATAACTGAAACCTCTGTCATGATTTTCCTTGAGATAGGATGCATCCGTTCCCGATATAATACCATCATAAATTGCCTTGTGGAAAAGCTCTGTGCCCGGGTAGAACGTAAGAGTATACAGCTGAAGAACAAATGGCCTTGGGAGCTCGAGAACGCCTCTGAGGGTTAGGAGTCTATCATCAAGGCTTTCCCATGGATTCTCGAGTATAACATCGAAAGTGGGGCAGAATTCGGGAGGGAAGACCCTGTTCACTGTTCTGGCAAGACTTAGCAGTTTTTCCCTGCTGAAGAAATCTCTCCTGTACATACGGTTTGTGAATGGAGATAGTGATTGAATACCGACTTGGGTCCTTCTGAGACCGGCGTCGAAAAGTATCGACATTTTCCTTTCGCTTGAAGAGAGTACGCTCAGAAGAGCATAAAAAGGACAGTTGATCTCCATCTTATATCTATCCCGGAAGTACATGAGCTGGTCATTGCTGGCGCTTGCGAAATCATCATCCATAAAGTTGATCCTGTTGAACCAGGGAAATCTCGTGCGTATGGTTTTGATTTCTTCAATCAGATTATCCACGCTTCTCCGTCGAACCATCTTGAACCCGCTGTACAGGTTTCTGTAATAGCTGTTAATACAATAGGCGCAGTGGTGAGGGCAGCCACGGGTCCACATTGTTTCGTAGATTAAGTGATGCGGCTCGGTAAAATGTATACGGCCCCGGACCATTTCTTTCAGAATGTCCTCACTCAGGGGCAGAATTTTCTTTCCCAGAAGAACGTACTGATCTTCAATATCGTAGTCCGGAAAGGGGATTTCATCAAGATCAGCTATGGGCTCCCTCACCGGATTGCGGCATTCTCCCTGTTCGTCACGGAACCAGATGTTTTTTACGCGGGCAGGCCTGACTCCCTTCTGAAGACTGTCCGCAAGTTCCAGCAGGGCTGCCTCTCCTTCTCCAACACAGACGTAATCAGCTATATTCAGGCATTCTTCAGGGGCTACCGTAGGGTGTATTCCCCCCCATACAATGGGGATATCGATTCTCTTCTTTATTTCCCGAGTGAGATGTGACATCTTGATGAAGTAGTTGGTCATGAGAGACATGCCCAGAAGATCAAAACCATCGGCAAGCTCAGTAACCTGTTCAACGACTTCGTCGGGGTAGCATTTTACGAAATCGAAACCGTTCACCATCATACTTTCCAGGTCGGGAAGAAAGACCTGTCTCACGTAATGCCCGTTGGCCTTAAGATAAGAAGAAAGCACCCTGGTACTCAGCGATGTAATATCCAGATAGGGAGAGATCAGTAATATTTTCATAGAACCCTTTTTCAAATTGATCAAAACAAAGAGCTGTTACAATTAACAAAGCAGGCGAAATGATAACCAAATGGAAATTGATAAGTCAACAGCATCGGCAGGGTTGTCGCTAATATACAAAATTCCTTACAGTACAGCGCAGAAAACAGCAGAACTTCATGATTTTGACAGAGTAAGGCTATTCTGGTTATTGTTACACTCAGAAGAGAGTCAAAATTGAACGGAAGAATTCAATATGCTTACGGAACTATGCAGTGGTTGAAAGCAAAAGCATTTTTCTATTTGTCAGATGGAGACGATGATGACTGACCATGGGGATAGCAGAGACGATTTGATCCCGTCTTTCAATGTTACCGTGGATCGAGCCGAAGTCGAGAAGAACCTGAAGGAACTAATGACCCTTTGCAGCTCCAATCCTGCTGAAGCCAAGAAACTGGCCTCTGATTCACTTGCCAGCGCCCGTAAACTGAAAGATCCCGCGCTTATAGGCACTTCACTATGCCTTCTTTCCAGAGCTGTTTCCCTGTTGCGCGGTTCCAGCGAATCAGTCGACCTTGCTGCCAGAGCGATTGAGATACTCCGCCCTCTCGATGATAAGAAAAGTTTGGCAACCGCGCTGAACAATCTCGGCAACTGTTACCGCAGAATAGGTAAACCGCTGGAAGCTATCCAAAGCTATGAAGAAGCTCTTGAGATCCAAAGATCCATAGGAAACAGAAGGGGTATTGCGGTAGTTCATAATAACCTCGGACTTGCCTTCAGGGATATCGCCTCGTACGAGAGGGCTTACAATTCTTTCAGACAGACAGTTGATGTCGCTGATGAAATAGACAATCAGCTTCTAAGAACAACCGCTCTCAGCAATATCGCGGACGTTCTCATTGACCAGGGGGAGTACCAGAGCGCCGAGAAATACCTTAATGCTAACCTCAATGTAAACCGGGAGCTGAACCGCAGAGTTGGAGAAGCTTTCTGCCTCTGGGAGCTGGGACGCCTGAAACAGAAGCAACAGTATTTCGAAGAAGCCGAGAGTTTACTTCGGGAGAGCATTGCGCTTCGGAGAGAACTGGGAAGCTATCAGACCGGGCAGTGCATGTTCGATCTTGCGGAACTTCTCAAGGAAGACTGCCGACCACAGGAAGCAGAAAAGGTTCTGTTAGAGGCAGTTGAGCTTTTTAAGGAAGTTGATAACAGTCCCGACCTCTGTTTGGCCAGGGCGGGTTTGTCCATCCTGAGTATTCATATGAACAAACTTGAAGGAACTGAGAAGCCACTTACAGACCTTCTTGAGCTTCTGTCGAAAATGGAAGGGGATCCGGACAGAGATCTTAGAACGCAGGTTTTAAAAGCCCTCTCGGAATACAATGAAATAAAAGGAAATCTGCCGGAGGCCCTTGAATACAGCAAGTCCTATGCCGAGGAGAAGGAGAAACTCTTTAATCAGATACAGCGGCAGAATATTACCAAACTGAAGCTGAGGGCTGACTTCGAGAAGAGTGAGGGCGCAAGAGAACTGCTGGAACAGAAGACCCTGGAGCTACAGGAAACAAATATCAGGCTTCAGAAGGCTATGGAAAGGATTAAATCCCTCCATGGGATGCTTCCCATATGCGCCCGATGCAAGAAAATTAGAAAGGACAATGGCTACTGGGAACAGATAGAGCATTATATCTCAACGCATTCAGATGCGACATTCTCTCATAGTCTCTGCCCGGAATGCATGAGGGAACTCTATCCCGATTTTTGTGATGAAACTGAGGAAGAAATTTAGTTCGGATATCCTCCAGTCGGTTTCTGATGAGATTGTTATATTCCTGATACAGTCAAATGATATTATTACACTGGTAAAGGATTAATGGAGGACGATATGTTCTGTTCAAAGGTCTACGTAAACCGCAGAAACAAACTAATCGAAATAATGCCGGAGGAATTCCTGATTATCGTTCCTCCATCCACTTCTAAGCCCACAAGTGCTGATGGCCAGTATCCGTACACCCCCAATCTTAACCTTGTTTACCTTACGGGAATTGACCAGCCGGGGACATGGCTTGTCATCCACCGCAGAAAAGCAATGGATGCCCGGGAAGACCTTTTCATCAATGCCTACGATGAAACCCACGCGAAATGGTTTGGAACAATACTGACAAAAGAGGAAGCAGCCGAAAGAAGCGGTGTAGCAAATATATCATTCAACAGCGGAGTGAAGAAATGGATAGATAGAATAATAATCCGCTGGGGGATTGAAAATGTATGGATTGATTTTCCTGTAACCGGTATTACAAGGGACAGCGGCAAACGGCTTGAATTTGCAAACGATTTGATATCTTCGTACCCTCAACTGAATTTCAACAGGCTTTCGGGTGATGTATTCCGCCTTCGGATGGTAAAAGGATCCGAAGAACTTGAAACCATGAAGAAGGCAATAGCCCTTACGCGGAAAGGTTTTCTGCGTGCCCTTAAAGCACTGAAGCCGGGAATGCTCGAATACGAATTCGAGGCGGAGCTTCTTTACGAATTTACTAAAAATGGCGAGAAGATCCCGGCCTTCCCCGCAATTGTCGCCGGAGGAAGCAGGGCAACGTGTCTTCATTACGTTGACAACAATGAACCTCTCGAGGAAGGAACAATGGTTCTTCTGGATTTTGGCGCCAGGAAAGATTACTACAACGCAGATATCTCAAGAACCTTCCCGGTCAACGGCAGGTACACCGCCAGACAGAGGGAACTCGTTGAAATGGTTATTGGTGTTCAGGAAGAGGCTATTCGCCTTCTCAGACCCGGGAAGCTCCACTCCGAATGGAACAGCGAAGTGAAAAAATTCTACACTGGAGTTCTCATGAAAAAAGGCATCATTGAAAACGAAGAGGATATAGAGAAGTATTACTATCACAATATCGGCCACCACATAGGGCTGGATACCCATGACGAGAACGTGATAAGTGATGAGCTGAAATCAGGTATGGTACTTACTGTTGAGCCTGGTTTCTACTCCGAGGAAGAAGAAATCGGAATAAGGATAGAGGATGATGTATTGATAGGTGAAAAGGAAAATACCGTACTGTCGGCAAATATTCCGAAATATCCTGATGAGATAGAAGCCGTAATGAAGAAAGGGGAATAAAATAAACATCTCTGAAATTGACAGATACTGGATGAAAGTCGCTCTGGAAAAGGCTGAGGAAGCGTTTCAGGCAGGGGAAGTTCCCGTTGGCGCTGTTCTGATAGAATCGTCAGGCAGGGATTTCGCTGACCGCAACAGAACAATAGAAACAGGAATGCCCACTTCCCATGCCGAGCTCCTTGTCATAACCGCAGCGGCGAAGGACAGGGGAGACTGGAGGCTTGATGGCTGCACACTCTACTCAACACTTGAACCCTGCCTTATGTGCGCCGGTCTGGCAGTGCTATCCCGGATTCCCAGGATAGTATATGGAGCCCGTGATAAACGTTTCGGAGCATTCGGGTCAGTAACAGATGTTCTTGAAATGACCAATTTGAACCACTATCCCCGGGTTTTAGGCGGATGCTATGAAGATGAATCCGAAAAACTTCTGAAGAAGTTTTTCAGGAAGGGCAGGAAAAAGAAAGCAGAAAAAAAGCAACCCTAGGGTCAGGTCTTGCATTCAGGCATTATTATCATATTAATTATGTTTATATACTATAATTAATACTTATTAATAATATTGATGCCACCGACAAAAGACCAAGTCATAGATAGAACTTTGTAAAGTTATATTATGATACAATATAAGTGTTGTTTTGCCCCTTGACAATGATGTGTCTGGTAACTATGATAATTACTTATCATATAAGGAGTTAAATT
>JAUVLV010000073.1 GCA_030600545.1 Candidatus Aegiribacteria sp.
AGGATTAGCGGTCTGTTGAAGAATATCTGCTCGCACTCCGATTGCGAAACATCATGTTTCTTCCAGTTCTTCGTTGCATTCCCATCATCCCACTGGAAACCGGTACATTCTTTCAATCGATCACTTGGCTTTACCATGTTAAATGTATACAATCATCATATACATTTGTCAATTCCATTCCTTGCAGAACGCTCTAAATCAGCAGGCTGCGAAACCTTGTTCATATACCTCTGCACAGCTCTGCTGAATTTTGTTGTTATGCATCTGATTTGGGTTACCAACAGAAGTTCTTAATTAATCCCCAACTCAGTCTATTTAAAGCTGTTCCTTCTAATACACCTTTACGAAACCATAAATCATTATTCTCTACTGGAATACCCGATAGTATCTGACAGCCGTATGGATAGGTTGAGTTTGGCCCCCCACTGCTACCCACATGACCTTCGTTACCCGCAGTTTGTAATATTTCCATTACATAGAGAGTATGGGGTACAAGAGAGATTGGATCAAAGGAAAAAGTAACAACACCAACATAGTATCCGGAAAGGGCTTCGGTGCTACTGGTGCCGATAAGAGTACCGGTAATACTTTCAGAATAGATATTCACTACTAATTCCGCGGCTCCGTAAATATTAATGATATAAAGCTGAACTACTTCCAGACAATCAAAGCTAGGCAAGAATTCTTGCCCTATAGGAGAAAAGGGTTGTATCCCTTGACCACACGGCGGTGAAAAGTAGTCATTCGTCTGATCCCATAAATACTCGTCTGCAATAGATACTGATGCAGAAAGAAACGTTATTACAAAAATGATTACCGCATATCCATCCTGTTTCATTTTCTTCCCAATCTACTATCATGGAATCTGTCCATTCACCGGAATATGCTGTACCTGATATCACTATTAGAATCATACTTAATATGATTGGTATTCTCATGGTGAATCCTTCCCGTATTTATAAATCACGGTGCGTCATAGACTGATCGAGAACAAGATTGATTAGTTGCTCGATTTCCAGTTTGCCTGATTCTGTGGCTCTCAGCGGGCCATCCATCCAAAGAGAAGCCAGGCCGTGAACCATCGACCAGCATGTCAGCGTAGCTGTCTGAACAATACTACCGTTGTCTTCCTCCGTATCCGGATACAGTTCACGAATGGTATTCTCAAGATGGCTGAGAGACCGTTTTGCAGCTTTCATTACCTGCGTGTTTTCCCACAACGGTTCATTGTTCGCTCTGAACATCACATGGAAGTAGACCTTGTGATTCACAGCAAACATCACGTAAGATTTCCCAAGAGCTCTCAGCTTATCTCCTGGATTATCACATTCATCAGTTGCCTGCCGCTGAGTTTCATCGAGCATCTCGAAGCCCATGACAGCAACTGCCGCAAGCAGTCCGGTCTTGTTCTTGAAATGATGATACGGAGCGGCCGGGAACACTCACATCATGGTTGAGAATTTTCTTGCCGGAGCTGAAGATGCAGGAGCTGAGACCGAGAACATTATTCTGGCCGACAGGAAAATAGGGCATTGCACAGGATGTTTTGCCTGCTGGCTCAAAACACCCGGGAAATGCATTATTAAAGACGATATGGAGGAATTGCTGGAGAAATTCTCGGCGGATATCATCGTTTTTGCAACACCTCTTTACGTGGATAACGTAACAGGGATAATGAAGGATTTCATGGACAGGATGATTCCCCGTCTTGAACCATATATCGGAAAGGATGAGAATGGCGAGTGCAAACATCCGGTACGTACGGGACATATGCCGGGATTCATTCTCATCTCGAACTGCGGATTTACCGGAATTGAACATTTCCAGGTTCTCAAGCTTCTTATCAGGAGAGTCGCAAGGAATGCCGGAAGCAAGATTCTGGCGGAGATCTACAGAGACGGGGGAGGAATACTCGCGAGTTCCATGCTGGTTCTCAAGCCTTTTCTAATGCATTACAGAAAGCTTCTTCGGAAGGCAGGATACGAACTTGTAACCGACGGTCGGATATCAGAAAAAACACAGTCAAAACTTGAAAAACCGATAATCCCTCCCGAACAGTATTAAAAAGTTGCGAACAAACTCTTTGCCGCGGAACTGCAGAAACTGGAAAAGACGGAAAGGGATACGATTTAACCCCATATTCTCTACATACTCTTGATCTGCCCCCATGTGCAGCATTCAAGCGCTGATCCGTCGTTGACTATCGTGATATTGTCAGCGCCTTCGGCCGGGGGTGACGATCAAACTTGATTCGAGGCGTATAATTGAGGGTGGTAATGCTACGCGAGTACCATTCAACCTGGACGGCAAACCTATTATGACGCTGAATGATGCCCGTCTTGAATCTTTCAGTACGTCATCGGATGTTGCTATCGATGTAAATTCTTTTGATGATGTTATACACTATACATTGAAAAACGGTAGTTTCGGGCGTGCATCGATCGTTGATATCGTGCTGGTGGAAGTGAACTATGCAGAGATGCCGCGCTATGTTCCGACGAAGCTCAATCGCAGGGGCTACGTGTTCGCCGAAATAGACCTGCCGTCAAGACTTCTAATGTTCGACGTGCTCGTTCATAAGGATATATATCCCGGTGCTGATCCTCAGTTACTTATCTACGATACCGTGATTAAAGGTGTGGCAGACATCAATGATCAATCCAGGGATATTGATAGAATGGAATTACTGGAGGCTATACATCCCCTTGGCATGGGTTCGGCAAAATGCCGCAATGCCAATGTACCCCGTTATATCGAGTTGCTTCGCTCCGTTTATTCGCATCTTCAATGGAACGATCTCGAATTCCGTGGATATCGATGTGCTATAGATTACCCCATTTACGGTACTCAGGTGGTTATGGCGTTTACTCTACCCCCGCCCCCTGAAAAATAGTGAAGCTATTCGTGCTACCTGCAGAGAATAAGTTTTCCTGTCTGTGAAAATTCATCTCCGGCCTCGAAATAGCAGAGATATATCCCGGAAGGTATACTTTGACCGGATATGTCAGAATAGTCCCAGGTTACCGAATGATCTCCCTCTGCCTGGGTTTCATTCACTACTGTGTCAACAAGGCGTCCACTTGCGTCGTAGACACGAAGTACGACTGTTTCACTTTCCGTGAGTCTGTAAGTGAATGCTGACCCGGAAGAGAATGGATTCGGATAACTCAGATAACAGATGTTATTCTGGCCATGTGACTCTTCAATCCCGAGGGGATACAGCGTAATATCCGCAGGTGCTGTCAGACTGTCGTCATCTGTGCTGTACAGCGTGAGCCGGAGATCGTACTCTCCCTCAGCCATCCCAGATGTATTCCATGAGGCAATGATATTACTGTGTACCTGATTCGATGATTCGGTGATCAGTGTCCAGTCCGAGCCGCCGTTTTCAGCCCAGGAGACTTTGTATCGGTCAAATTCCGCCGGATTGTATTCACCGGTATCCAGCCATGCGGAGCCTGTTATATCGATACTGTTGTCAACCTGCCCGTACGCTGGCCCGTCTATTGCCGCCACCATTACAAGAGCGGTATCCACCGCTTCCGGTTCGTATTCAAAGTAGGAGTTGACAGCAAGGATCGAGGAATGTCCGTGAGCGATATTTGTTGACTGATAAGGCCACATGGGAGTTACAGAGGAGTTCGTAAGCAGCATTGTTCCCCTCTCGAAGGAAGATATAAAAGCAAGGCATGTCCCGTCGGCAAACGAGACAAAAGCGCTGTCTTCAACACCCAGGCTTATTGTAGCGCCGTCATGAATACAATTCGTGGCATAGGTTTCAGAATTTCCTCTTCCTATCAGTTCACCGAAGGTACTGGAATCTATATTGAATATCGTGTTCTCCATCGGATACCAGTTCCACCAGTAAACGTATGTATTACTGTACTCAAGCAGCCTGTCTTCCAGAGGAACTTCCAGATGCGGGAAAAAGCTGTTGTTATCGATATCCTGAATGTTGACCGTATTGGAACCGGGCATTCTTACACATGAACCTCTTATTTCAGAGTTATTTATCTTAACCGAACAGCCAGGTTGAGTTTCAAGTGACCACCAGCACCTGTTGCACTGGTCGACGATGAATGTAAAACCTATACCGTCAACACCGGGTGTATTTTCGGAGAACTCGAAATGCTCGACATAATCCGGGTCTGGAAACTCGATATCTATGACGGAGCCGTCACAGGTTTCCAGCCATGGCATGAGTGTATCACACCTCGTGAAATGCACAAAACTGGAATCGTCAACCATTATATCACCAACATGATCCACATCTTCCAGTATCAGAGATGCCCTGTTGAAAACCTTTCTGAATGTCCAGTCAGGGAATTCCGTTCGCACGGCGGTGTATCTGCAATCATCATGAAGCTGAGCGTAGTGCATTACACCGTTCGCGTCCACGGTTGCGTCAGTTGCTTCGAACTCGGAATTGTCAATAAGCCATACAAAATACTGGCCCACATAGAACTGGTTGAAGTGAAGCCAGGCGTTGTTTCTGAATACGGCCTTGCCCTGATCCTGTGCATAGACATGTCCGGAAATGGTCAGCTTCGCATTATCAACAAGCAGAACGCCATCTCCGTAAATAATAATGTCACCATCCTGCACGAAGTCCCCATCGATGAGCAGAGTGTCCTGTCCCGGCCCGATGTAGATGTCCCCCATCAGGACGAAATATTCCTTTACTCCGCCCCGAGCAAGTGAAACCATAATGACTGACAGAAATAATAACTGCTTCATTTCAACTCCTTCATGTTTTCCGGTGACAATGCTGCCTCCTCGATGGAAGTTATCGGATCGGGACTTGTGTAGATATCGTAAGTCGTATCAGGTGGCAGAGTCTCCGAGTGTTCCCAGATCAGGAAAATCTGTCCCTGCGTATGCCAGGCTTCAAGATTCTGCTGGGCATACGAATATTCAGGAAGAAGGATGCACAACAGTAAAGCAGTTGTGCTGAATGATATCGAAAAGTATCTTTTCCTATCCATAGCCCCTCGAAGAAAGGATATACTGCAGACAGGAAACAAGTTTTAACACTGCTGCTGTAAGTACGGGCGTAAGCATCTGAAACTAATCTATTGCTGTTCTATGAAAGAATTATAAACATTTTGTAACACTTTGTAACAGCATTGCAGGTGATGCCTGTCCTGCCATCTCAAAATATCCGGGGTTATACGAAGGTTCGTACAGGCATTCCAGCATATACTTCCCTTGAAGATTATCATTATTATATGCTTTATGCTGTAGCTGTTCTTAAAATCGACTTAGTTCGCATTATTGTTTTATTATCAATCTGAAGTAAAATAGATTCGGATAAAGAAAATCCCGGAGGATTATCAATGAAGACTTCTTCATGCATGTGCTGTATCGTATCTTTGCTCATTGTATCCATTGTGTCCGCAGAGGCATGCATACGCTATGACCACAGCGGTACCTGCACATCCTACCCCATAACCGATTTCTACTTC
>JAUVLV010000014.1 GCA_030600545.1 Candidatus Aegiribacteria sp.
GTATTGACTTCAACGTCTGTTAAGATGGTGAGATAGATATTATTCAATAGTAATAATAAATCATGTTCGCTGAAATACCTGGCTCAGTGTGGAGTGATTATTTATGATGCTGATACGGGGGACGATATGACTAAGGATGAATTGTCGGGCGAAGTAGCCGCTAAAACTGGTATCAGCAGGAAAGTCGCAAAATCTGTATTGGCGGCGCTGTTGGATTCAATTTCGGAGCAGTTATGCAATGGAGAAACAATCTATTTGAGAGGCTTTGGCTGTTTTGAGACAAGGGAAGGAAGAAAACGGAGAGCCCGTGACCCCCAGGGAGACGGGATAATTGAGATCCCTCCCAGGATAAGGCCTGTTTTCAGACCATACGACGAACTTAAGGATGCAGTACAGAAAAGCCTTGGTAAAAGAGTCAGAGTTGATTTCCTTTGCCTCAGCGCGAAGAATGCGAAAGAAGTATCTATCGTTGGAAAATTCAATAATTGGAATGAGGAAAAGAATCCGATGCAGCGTCTTCCGGATGGAAGCTGGGTTGGCGAGATTGAAGCTGTCTCGGGACAGACTTTGAAGTATCAGTACTGGATAGACGGCAGGCTTGAAGGCGATCCCGCATTTCCCGCAGATAAAAAAGGAAATACGTTAAGGCAGATATAATGGCTACAAAAAGAAGACGAACAGCATCCAGAAGAGCAAAACGGAAAAATCAGAACAGGTTGCGTAATGTTGCCCTTGTAACCGTGCTATTTCTTGGTGCAGCTATGTCTATAGTGCTGACTGTACCGCCACAGGGATTTGCGGGTAATATCCGCGGTTTCCTTTATGGAAAACTGGGATATCTTTCCCTTCTTTTGCCACTGTTTCTTTTTCAGACGGGCGCATGGCTCCTTGATTTCAGATTCAGAAAGACCGGATTCAGGATTTTATCGGGTATTGCTGTTACCGGTTATTTCTTTGCTGCCCTGATTGATTTCGTGATAAGCAGAAGGACGGTGGGATTTCACGATATTCCCGGTGGTAGTATAGCCGGTGGATTGGGAGATTTACTTGATCCGGTTACAGGAGCCCCAATAACCTTTCTTATACTGTTTACAGCATTTGTGGCTTCACTCATCGCGTTTACCGGTTGGGATATTGGCAGTGATTTCAAATCAATAACTGACAGGCTATCCGCGATAATCGGGAGAGGTGACGGAAGAAAGAAGAAGAAAAAGAAGAAAAAACCGGAAGAGAGTGATGTTCCCGAAGACTCGATATCCAACGTTTGGTCCCGGGATGAAAAAGATGAAAATATCCACGCGATTCCCTTCGGAAACAGGGAAGATGATCAGACTGAGAAGAAAGCCGCACGCACGGCGAAGTATATGAAACCGAAAGGCACAAGGAAGAAGGTAAGCCCTGAAGCGTTGTTGCCGGGAGGGGTAAAAACCTCTACGATAACTGATAGCAGTGATATAGATGGCTACATATCTCCACCGTTTTCCTGCCTGGACTTGCCGGATGAAAAATTGCGGGTAAGAATGACCAGGGCTAAGCTGGATGACCTGGCAGATCTTCTTCTGGAGAAGCTTGAAGATTTCGGTATAGATTGCAATGTTTCTGGTACTTATCCCGGGCCGGTAATTACAAGGTTCGAAGTGGAACCGGGTCCTGGTATTAAAGTTAACAAATTCGTTTCTCTTTCGGATGATCTTGCCCTTGCCCTGAAAGCAAGGAGGATCCGTATCCTTGCCCCGATTCCGGGGAAGGGAGCGGTTGGAATTGAGGTGCCCAATCCGACTCCCGAGACAGTATATCTCAGGGAGATAATAGATAAAGTATCAAATGAGAAGCTTCCTATTGCTCTTGGTAAAAAGATAGAGGGGGAACCTTTCGTTGCCGATATTACTACGATGCCTCATCTGCTTATAGCGGGTGCTACAGGTTCTGGTAAAAGTGTCTGTATGCATTCTATAATCGCGACCCTTCTTCTGACTAAGACTCCTTCTGAGGTAAGGCTTGCGATGATAGACCCCAAGATGCTTGAGCTGTCCATCTACGAGGGAATTCCACATCTGTGGGCTCCGGTGGTGATAGAAACAAGTAAGGCAGCCTTGCTGCTCGAGGCACTGGTAAGTGAGATGGAGAATCGTTACAAGAGGCTTTCCAGGATTGGAGTACGTTCAATCGAGGAATTCAACTCCAGGCTGACACCTGAAACGGAAGATGAAAGATTACCCTTTATCGTTGTATTCATAGATGAGCTGGCAGACTTGATGATTACGGTTTCAAGGGAGGTTGAACCGGCAATAACTCGACTGGCGCACATGGCAAGGGCTGTAGGGATTCACATGGTTTTGGCCACACAGCGTCCTTCGGTTGATGTGATTACTGGAGTGATAAAGGCAAATTTCCCTTCCAGGATAGCGTTCAATGTGCAGTCAAAAACCGATTCCCGTACAATTCTGGATATGAACGGAGCCGATAAACTTCTCGGAAAGGGAGATATGCTATTCCTTCCCGCAACTTCACCCGAGCCTATTAGAGTTCATGGCTCTTTCATATCAACGGAGGAAACCCGAACAATAGTCGAACACCTTCGTGATCAGCCGGAGATCCCCTTCGAATTCGAATTTCCCGATGATGACAGTGGGAACCTATATGATCCCAGCGCGATAAAGATAGATGATCCGCTGTTCGAGAAAGCAAAACAGGTTGTGGTTCATACACAGCAGGGATCAGTATCGATAATACAGAGAAGGCTGAGAGTGGGATATTCAAGAGCTGCCAGTCTTATTGACATGCTCGAACAGGCAGGAGTCGTCGGTCCGTTTCAGGGAAGCAAGGCCAGGGATGTACTGATAACTATGGAGGAACTTGAGGGAGTAGCTGATGAGCAAACTGACTGATTTCGTTTTGCTGGCCATGATCTTAACTCTTGCCTGCGGCGGCGTAAGCAAGGACTATGATAAGGCTGGATATGCAGTAGGGGATGATGATTCATCCGTCTTCACAAGAGCGTGTCAGCAGTACTTCAGGGGAAGCTTGTCGAATTCGAAAGAAACCTTCAATTCCCTGATTTATCGTTTTGCCGATTCACCTCTCAACAGTGATGCTCAGTTCGCGGTACGGAAGATAGAATCCGAATTAATGGGTATCACGGAAGTTCCCGTTGAGAACAATGGAAGCAACCAGGTGAAATTTCCCCTGGTGGCACTGGTGGGTACACCTTCCGTGTACTCTTCGGTCTTGCAGCTTGAAACTCTGATAACAGCTACAGGCACTCCCCCTCTTACAGTTGAAGACGCTGGAGCTCCGGATGTAACACTTGTTCTTTACCCCGACGGTTATCAGGATCAGGCATATATAGTATCAGATTCCCTGTCAGGATGGCTGTCATCGCATTCTTCCGTACCTGTCCAACCTGGGGGTGATATAATTTCAACTGTTGCTCCGGAGCATTCAGGAGTAGTAATAGTAATTGGAACCGATGCGATAGTTGACGCGAGAAATCATTCCATTGAACCCTGACCTGTTTTATAAGGAAGAAATATGTTGCATTTATGTCTGCTGGTTTACATAACAGCTTTATCGCCACTTTCTCCTCTGCTTGAAAAAATGAGGAATGCGGCCTTCATGACAGGATCTTTTTCTCAGACTGATTCCTGGGCTCTTACACTTGATGAGGAAACATCCTCCGGAACAATGTACATAGCTCAACCTGACCTGTTTCTTCTTTCATATTCTGAACCCGAGGGTTCGGGTACAGGGTATGACGGATCTGTCCTTTATACAGTGGAACCTGATCTCGAGCAGGTTCTTCTATATCCCTCAAGAGAACCTGGCAGTTTTCTGCATCTGATTGAGAAATGCGCCGATTCAACCGCTGCCGAAACCATTCGGTACAGCGGGGACAGTATCAGCGTAGAACTTGAAGGTGATTTCGGAGACGGTATACATCATATGGAAGTTGGTTTCACGCTTTCCGACAGCCTTCCGTTCCTTTTTTCCACAACCGACTACAACGGCAACAGGACAGTCTACGAGATGTGGGATGTAACCACAGCTGATTCTTATCCGGAAAGTGTTTTTCAGCTTGTGATTCCGGACGGATATACAGTAGTAAACCCCGAGGAGATGTAGTTTGCCGGAAGCCTTCCTTTTAACACTTGGATGTCCGAAGAACGAAGCAGATTCTGATTCCTTCGCCGGATGCCTGAAAAAGGCCGGGTGGCAGATAACCAGGGATATCCTCGATGCTGATCTTCTTCTCATCAATACGTGCGCCTTCATTAAACCTGCAGTGGATGAATCCCTTGAGGCAATGGACCAGGCTATTGCGTGGAAACACAAAAAGCAGAGCAGAGTACTTATCCTTGCAGGCTGCCTTCCCGGAAGGTATCCGGATGATGGTTCGGGAGGACTTGAGGATTTCGATCTTATAACCGGTCCGGGGGATACGTCCCGTCTTGAGGAATACCTTTCTATAAAGACAGCGGAAGGTCCTGAACCTGCCGAAGGCAGGATCACACGGTATCTTAAAATATCTGAAGGATGCTCTAACAACTGTGCCTTCTGTACAATTCCCATTATCAGAGGGGCAAGGAAGGACAGGAGTCCGGAGGAAATTCTCAGGGACGCAAAGGACCTCGCTGAACAGGGAGCGGCTGAGATAGGGATTGTAGGACAGGATACAGCAATCTGGAAGAGCAGCAGCGGAGGAATATCCTGGCTGCTTTCACAGCTGGCGGCTGCATATCCCGAAATCTGGTTCAGGCTGTACTATATTCATCCTTCCCATTATCCGGCTGATTTCCTTACTCTTCTTGAAAAACATGAGAACATCATGCCCTACATTGATATGCCGATACAGCATGTTTCGGACAGAATACTGAAAAGAATGGGACGTCCCTACACCGGAGATTACATCAGAGAACTGTTCGATGAATTTGAGAATTCTAAAAGACGGATTTCAGTCAGAATAACATTGATTACAGGCTATCCGGGTGAGACCGAGGTGGATTTCACTCGAATGGAGAAATTCGTGACTCAATACCGGTGCATAAGAACAATTGCGGCATTTCCATACTGGCCGGAGGAGGGAACAATAGAATTCGCCAGGCAGTCAACTGAAGAGATACCCGGTGAATCTGCCGTCCAGTCACGTCTTATGAGAATAGGGGAAGCAGCCGAGGAACATAACGTCTTCTGGGCCGAAATGCTTGAGGGGGAAATTATGGAAGTACTTGCGGATACACCGCTATTGGGACACTCCCGACTGGATGCGCCCTCTGTTGATGGGGCATGCTGTTTTGACCGGATCGTTGAACCGGGAAATATCTTCAGTTGCAGGATAACCGGGGGCACGACGGGCTCAGACCTGTCAGCGGAGGTTCTCCAATGACGGGAGTGGCGCATCATGTGCTCCGGTTTTATCTTTGCTTCAATGACAGTTAACAATTTGTCGTATTGTCTGAAGTTCTGGAAGAATATTTCAGATTCAGTTCAATCACTAATGTGAAGGAACAGATATGTATACCATTCTGATGACCGTAATGCTTGCCATGGTACCATCGAATATGGAACTGGCCGAAGACGCGCTCCTGCTGGCCATACAGGAACTTCCGGAAAGCCTGTCCGCCTATGGCGTAGAAGAAGTTTCGATAGTGATTTCGGGAGAACATTCTGGAAGCTGGTTCATACAGCAGACAATTGTCTCCGTTCTTAACGAAAATGGCATAACCGTATTTGTGAGGGATACAGGTACGGACAATTCCAGCATGACATTGAGAGTCAGACCTATGGAACTTGTTGTTGAGTATGGAGATGTAAGCAGACCATGGGTTATTGGTAATAAACGGGTAGAGAGAATAGCCAAATGCGAGTTGTCATCCACTCTTCTTGATGCTGATGGAAGCATCATGATGACTCTGCGAACAAGCGGTATTCAAGAGGATGTCGTCCCCTGGTCCGATGTGGAAGCGCTTAACGGATCAGCAGAATGGGAATGGCTTTCCGGTGAACTGTCTGAAAACACTGGTGGTGGAATACTTGAGCCCATTGTTGTATCTGGCGTTGTAGCCAGCCTTGTATACCTGTTTTATTCCAGCCGAGCTGAATAGACAGCTGAAGTGGCACGCAGCAGAATAACGATATATCTGTTTCTTCTTTTCTCTATACTCGCCGCGGGATGCGGCAGCGGAAAAACCAACATTGATACACTTGAAGAGGCCAGGTTATTAAGGCAATCCGGAAATTATGTACAGGCGGTAATGCTGTTCGAGGAGACTGTTGCTCGTGGAAACTGTCAGCCAGAGATGCTGCTGGATTATGCGGAAACAGCTGTTCTGGCCGCTCAGTCGGAAAGAAGTACACTCTACAGACAGAAGGCACTGGAAGCGATAACCCTGCTGTCGGATAATATCGGTGATGCTAACCCGAGAGAAATCGGCGAACTCTGGAGAAGACTGGCCTGGGAAATGGCGCGGAATTCCGATTCTCTACAGGCTTTCCAATGTTTTGAGAACGCACTGAATTACGATGTACAGGATATCTTTGAATCCGAATGGCTCTTCCGGGGTATTTATGCCGGCAGCCATATTGAGCGTCTTGCTGCGATTCCCGACAGCCTTTCGGGATCTTCCGCTGCCGATAGCATTCTTACATACACTGCGGAAGTTTTCCTTGTTGAGCTGGATAGAATTCCAAGATCCAGAACGGATCTGAGGGAGGCTATTCTTAGAGCAAAGGCTGCTCTGTTGCCATTTACACTCCGCATGGAAGAAGAGCTTGCGGTTCTTACGGAACTTGACAGACTCGGCGGGATACAACCTGATGCGCGTCTCAGAAGAATAAATCTTCTGCTTAATGCAGCCGAAGAAGACATTGCTGAGAACCGGCAGATCATTGCAAGAGAAAGGCTCCTTGAAGTCTGGAATTCGAATTTCTCGGGGGAGAGGGTTCAGTCGGCTTACATGCTCGGACTTATGGAGGAAGATGACGGAAATATCGAGAATGCCCTTCAATGGTATAGAAGGGCTTGCAGTGTTTCGCCAGGTTCATCTTCACAGGCTGCACTGCTTGCTGCTGCAAGAAGAGATTCTTTAACTTATGATTACGAACGGATTGAGCAGGATATCTGAATGAAAAGGAACATTGCAGCTTCAGTAGCTGTTCTTATACTCGCTGCGGCATGCGGCAGATCATACAACACATCGGAGATGAATCTGGAGCAGATAGAAGAACTTGCGAACGAAGCTTTCCAGGAGTCCGATTACAGTGATGCGTCAAGGCTGTATACGGAATTGATGTTCATGTACCCCGGATCATCCCGGATAGATTTTTATCTCTACAGACTCGGAATGGCTGAGGCCGGCAACAGGTTCTGGGCCGATGCTATCTTTTACTTTGACCGGGTCGAGAGGGAATACTCAAGAAGCGAGTGGGCCGATGATTGCTCGTATGAGTCAGCCCGGGTATGGTGGAATCAGAGGTACGATTACAGGAAGGACCTTACACCTGTTCTGAACTCCAAGGCTGTACTGGAAAACTTTTTCGATGCATACCCCGGATCGTCCATGCTTAATGACGCGGTCAGTCTTATGGGGGAAGTAAATAACCACCTTGCACGAAGAGCTTTATTCATCGGTCAGTTCTATGCAAGAAGGGATAAATTCGATGCCTCTCTACTGTATCTGAGGGAAGCCCTGAACGATTACGGTGAAATCGACTGCATGGCTGAGGTACTGATTTCTCTCGGAGATGTCTATTCCATTAAGGGTAACGAATATACGGCCAGGGAGTTTTACCAGAGAGCGTTGAACGAATGTAGTTTGAACGAAGACCAGACTGAAGAGCTGCAATCCAAACTGGATGAACTTTGAAATGACAGGACTTCTGGGCGGGACGTTTGACCCCCCCCATTTTGGCCATCTTGTTCTGGCACTGGAGGCATGTAATAGATTCGATCTTGAGAAAGTACTGCTTGTTCCCTCAAGATTCCCCCCGCACAAACCCGGAAGACGCATAACTCCTTTCAGACATCGTTTTCGAATGACGGAACTCGCGGTAGCTGATTCCCCTGAATTGACAGCAGCGGATCTGGAACCTTCGGATGGGCCATCATGGACTGTGAGCCTTCTAGAGAAGCTGACGGATATGGGTATGAAAATCTGCTTCATTATGGGCATGGACAGTCTGATGGAACTTAATACCTGGAGAGATCCCGAACGTATATCGAAAATGGCGAAAATGGTGGCGGGTACCAGGCCCGGATACAATGAGGAGCCGGTTGAATTGAAATTCACATCGATGGTAGAGACATTTGATATTCCCGGTTTATATATTTCATCCAGTGATCTCAGAGACAGGTTTGCCAGAGAGCTCAATACACGCTATCTTGTACCTGATAGTGTCAGGGATTATATCAGGGAGAATGATCTGTATGCCAGAGGAAAAAGCTGTTGATAAGCTTCTTAATGCTGTGCTTGAAGAAGATGTCAGCGATATACACTTCAAGGTGGGCAGCAATCCGATAATAAGAAAATCAGGTGAAATAGTTCACGTAGAGGGTTTCTCTACTATGAAGACTGAACATATACAGCGCATCATAAGTGAGATAGTGAATGAACACCAGGCTGAAAAATTCGCCATGGGTAATGAACTCGATCTGGGCTACGCGCTTCAGGGGAAGGCCAGGTTCAGAGTCAATATCTACCATCAGCGCGGAACGCCGGCGATGGTTATGAGAAAAATTCCATACGAGGTGCCTACACTTGATGATCTAGGTCTTCCCGAAGTAGTAAAGAAAATGTCAATGGAAACCCGAGGGCTTGTCCTCGTTACCGGAGCTACCGGAACAGGTAAATCAACAACCATAGCCGCAATGATAAATCATATAAACCAGAACCGTTCCGCTCATGTTGTCACTATTGAGGATCCCATAGAATTCCTGCACACCGATAACAGATCGACCATCTGCCAGAGGGAAGTGGGCATCGATACCAAGGATTGGAGTACAGGTCTGAGGGCGGTATTCAGGCAGGATCCCGATGTAATCCTGATAGGTGAAATGAGGGATGCTGAATCGGTCGCCACAGCCATTACCGGGGCGGAAACCGGCCATCTTGTACTGAGTACGCTGCATACAACTGACGCGATAGAAACCATTGCAAGAATCATCGACGTATTTCCACCGACGCAGCAGCATCTTGTAAGGCTCCAGCTGGGACAGCTTTTAAGCGGGGTCATCTCACAGCGGCTTCTTCCGGGCAAGGGAGAAGATCACCGAAGAGTTCTTGCAGCCGAGATCCTGGTACAGTCCTCTACCGTATCCGAATGTATAATCAAACCCGATAAGACCTACCTTATTACCGAAACAATGGAGAAGAGCTACTCACAGTACGGAATGCAGACCTTTGACATGGCTCTGTACGATCTTATTGTGAATGAAAAAATAGATCTCGAAACAGCCCTTGCCGCAGCTTCAAATCCAACGAAGCTCGACCTCAGGCTCAAGGGTATAGAAACCGCTTCGGACTGGAGGATGGACTGATGATAGTTAATCAGATTCAGATTACGGCAAATATTCTCCCGCTTGTCATAACAGGTGGTGTAGTATTGCTTATACTTGCGCTTGTTCAGCTCTACCTTGGGCTTAAAGCCCAGAAGATACCTAAAGAGACCGGTGAAAAAACCATGATAGGTGAAACAGGGATAATAAAAAAGGCTTCCGGATTCAGGGATAGATCTATTCTCGAGGTAAGAGGTGAGCTGTGGTGGTGTCTTCCCGCTACAGAATCCACATTCCTTGAAAAAGGAATCACAGTTAAGATCGTGGGAATAGCAGAAGATTCGATGATACTCGAAGTTGATACTGTATAACTGTTAAAATTCAGAAAAAAGAAGGGAGTTACAATGGGCCCGATAATAGTAGTAGTACTGGTTATTTTGTTCCTTTTCCTGGTATCTGCGCTTAAGGTACTCAAGGAATATCAGAGAGGTGTTATTTTCAGGCTTGGTAAGGTGATAGGCATTAAAGGCCCCGGGCTGATAATAGTCTGGCCAATGATAGATAATATAAGACGTGTTGATCTGCGAGTTGTGGCGATGGACGTACCTCCGCAGGATGTGATAACCATGGACAACGTATCCGTAAGGGTTAACGCAGTTGTTTACTTCAGGGTTATTGACCCTAAGAAAGCCATTCTGGAAGTAGAGAATTACGTATACGCTACAAGCCAGCTCGCGCAGACTACACTGAGAAGCGTTCTGGGCGAGGCATCACTCGATGAGCTTCTCTCAAAGAGGGATGAAATCAACGGCAAACTTCAGGATATACTCGATAGGATGACCGATCCGTGGGGAATAAAGGTCAGTACTGTAGAAGTAAAACATGTGGACCTTCCGGAGGACATGCAGAGGGTTATGGCAAAACAGGCTGAAGCGGAAAGGGACAGAAGAGCCAAGATAATCCGAGCAGATGCGGAATTCCAGGCTGCCGCGAAGCTGGCTGAAGCCGCTGATATAATAAGTGCTCATCCTGTCGCGCTGCAGCTTCGCTACATGCAGACGCTTTCGGAGATAGCCGTTGAGAATAATTCCACAACCATATTCCCGCTTCCCATAGAGCTTCTTAAACCCTTTATAAACAGGCTCGATGGCGGGAACAAGGAATAGATTGTGTTCAGCGGCGCGATAACAGCACTGGTTACTCCGTTCAGGAACGGTGCTGTTGATACAGATTCGCTTGCGGGTCTTGTAAACTGGCAGATAGATAAGGGAATAGACGGCCTTCTGGCCTGCGGATGCACCGGCGAGGCGGCAACTCTCACCACAAAGGAACATCTGCTGGTGATCGAGAAGGTGATGGAGACATCGGGAGGACGGGTTCCCGTGATCGCGGGGACGGGAAAGAACGATACCGCCTCATCGATAGCACTTTCCCTCGAAGCCGAAGCCCTGGGTGTAGACGCGGTTCTTCTGATAACACCCTACTACAACAAACCTACTCCGAGAGGGCAGATCGAACATTACACCAGGGTAGCCGACGCTGTTAACTGTCCGGTGATACTTTACAATGTGCCCGGTCGAACAGGTACGAATATGCTTCCGGAGACCATTGCTGCCCTTTCACTGCATCCGCGAATAGTAGCAATCAAGGATGCTGCCGGTTCGGCTGAACGGGTCACCGCAATCCGCAACCTCTGCGATATCACGATACTAAGCGGAGATGATCCAATAGCCATGGCTCAGGTAGCCCTGGGCGCCAGAGGAGTGATTTCGGTGGTTTCCAATATCGCCCCGACAGAAATGTCGGATCTGGTATCCTTTACTATGGCTGGAGAGCTTGACCGGGCACGCGAATTGCAGGCAAGACTATATCCTGTGATAAAGGCGATGTTCCTTGAATCAAACCCGGGTCCCGTTAAAAAAGCTCTATCCATGATGGGGATGATAAGTGATGAACTTCGTCTTCCACTGGTATCAATGACAGAGGAGCTGGTTCCGAAACTTTCGGCGGCACTGGGGAAGGCCGGAATTATCTGATGAAACTCTGCGTTTTCGGCAGTGAGGGAAGAATGGGAAGGCTTGTAAGGGACGAAGCGGGTGATTCCGTTATAGCGTGCTATGACGTGATTCCTCCAGGAAGAAAAGCCGATATCCCCATTCCTGATGAAGTTGATGTTGTTATTGATTTTTCCCTGCCCTCCGCGTGGAAGGATCTTGACAGGCTGCTTTTCCCCAGCTCGGCCGCGCTGGTTACCGGCACAACGGGGCTTGGTTTTATTGAGAAGGAAATGCTTGCCGGCTGGGCGAAGAAAAGGGCTGTTTTCGTCTCGTCCAATATGAGCATCGGCATTTACGTACTTGGGAAGCTTCTGGAATCCGCGGCCGAGATGCTTGCGGGAGATTTTGATCTTGAAATCGTTGAATGCCACCACTCGGGGAAGGTAGACAGCCCCAGCGGAACTGCACTGACTCTTTTTGATATCTGGGAAAAGAACGGAGGGGGCAGAAGAAAAATGCTGGGCAGATCAGGCCCGGCTGGACCCAGGTCTTCAGACGAAACAGGAATTCATTCGTTACGGGGCGGAGATGTGACCGGTGATCACCAGCTGTATCTTCTGGGAAAAGGGGAAAGGCTTCTTCTTTCTCATTCCGCAACGGGAAGAAGAACATTCGCGGCAGGTGCCCTGAAAGCAGCCGAGTATGTAAATGGCAAAGCTCCAGGCATTTACACGATGGATGACCTTGTGGGGAGAAAAGAAGGTTAAAATGATTAGAAAACCGGTAGTTGCGGGTGCGTTCTATCCATCTGATGCGAAAAGCCTTGAACAGCTTGTGAACTCTTTCATCTCCGGTTCGGGCAGATCGTCCGATGATCTTATCACAGGTATTGTCAGCCCTCATGCGGGATACATCTATTCCGGAGCTGTGGCCGGAGCCGCTTTCGCGTCTGCACCGGATGACGTAAAGAACGTTATCGTAATTGCTCCACCTCACCGTTATCCTGTAAGTGGCGGTTCCGTTTACGACGGAGAGGGCTATTCAACACCGCTGGGAACCGCTGCCGTGCAAAGGGAAATTACTTCACGGCTTTTGAAGGCAGGGCTGACCTTCCAGCCGGAGGCTCATCAGAGCGAACACTCCGCAGAGGTTCAGATACCCTTCATACAGCTAAGATGGCCCGATTCCTCAATTGTCGTAATACTGCAGGGATCATCTTCGAATGACTATTCAGGGCAGCTTGCGGAGATAATTTCAGAAGCTGTGAAAGGTTACGACAATACACTGATAGTAGCTTCAAGCGATCTCTCGCATTACCACTCATTAGAAATCGCGGAGAAGAAGGACAGAAAGATAATTGAAGCTTTCGTCAGTGGAGATCCGCAGAACATGGAAACGGCGCTTATTCAGGGAGGCGAAGCCTGCGGTATCGGGCCGATTCTAACCCTTATGAATTATGCCAGTATCATGAAGCAGAAAAGGTTCGGAAGAATAATGTGGGAAACGTCCGCGGCAGCAAGCGGAGACAGCAGTTCTGTAGTGGGTTACTTTGCGGGTTTCTGCGGATGGGAAGTCCAGGAATGATATCGGAGAACGACAGGAAGAGTATTCTTGATCTTGCAAGAAGGACCGTCGCAGCGGCAGCATCGGGCGAAGCACTTCCCACAGTGCCTGAACAAGAGGTTTTCAGGAATGAGGGAGGGGTTTTCGTAACTTTGAAGAAAGGTGGTGCCCTGAGGGGATGCATAGGGCATTTCACTGGAACCGGTTCACTGGGAAAAACCATAGTTGAGATGGCAGCGTCGGCGGCTGTACACGACCCCAGATTTTCTCCTGTAGAACCAGGAGAAGTTGATGATCTTGAAATTGACATTTCTCTCCTGAGCCCTATGATACCTGCCGCAGCTAAGGACGTTGTACTCGGAATACATGGCCTTTATATAAAATACGGGTTCAGATCGGGAACACTCCTTCCGCAGGTAGCCACTGAAACCGGATGGGATCGTGAGACTTTTCTGTCCCATACATGTCTTAAAGCGGGGTTGCCCCCGGATAGCTGGAAGAGAGATGGAGTTCAGATATTTACATACACCGCGGAAGTATTCGGTGATATAGAGAAAGGAGCCAATCCTGTATGAAGTATTTTCTTGTTTCTTCTGTAATTCTGCTGCTTGGATGCAGCATGCCCGGGGTCGAAAAGCTTGAGGAGAGGGTGGATGATATCGAAGCCGTGGCGGTTTACGATGATTCCGACATTATTGAGCAGATCGATAAACTTGAAGATGATGTAGTCATTATTGACGAAAGGGTAACAGCTATTGAGTATGGCGACTTTTCTAACGTTGTAGATGAGCAGGGCGGGCGTGTGCATGAAACAGCAGCAGGTGAAGTGCAGATTCAGAAGGATCTTGCCATCTCTGACATAGTGGGACTTCAGGATTCAATGGATATTTTGAAGACAGGTCTTTCAGACAGCATTACCGTGCTTGACGAATCACTTGAGAATATTATTCTTTCAGTTGACAGCCTGACAATGGAAAACGATTCGCTGAAAATTGAACTTGAGGACCTTCAGGATCAGATTCAAAGCCTGAGCTACACCGTTGAGAACATGCGTTATACCGGAACTACATCCACGTCAACCAGAGGATCTACTTCTGGAACCGGCGACAGAGGCGGCTCAACCAGTGGCAGTGGTACCCGCTAACCACATAAACTCTATCGTTTTAAAAAGCGGTGGCATTTATCGGAATGTCACCGCTTTCCATGTGAAGCTGTACCGTTTTAATGCTTACTTTTTAAAAATCACACTGTAGTACCGTTTTTTTCCGGCTCTCAGGAGGATTCTTTCAGGTGTATCTTCTGGAACGAGATTGTCAACAGGATCGTTTATGTGTTTGTTTTCAATGTACAGACCACCCTGTTTCGCGAGCCTTCGGACTTCGCTCCTGCTGGAACACAGGCCGGTCTCAACGAAAAGATCAAGACAGGAAATGCCATCCCGGAGTCTGGTGATCGGGATTTCAAGGCTTGGAATATCCTCCTGATCACCGTTTCCCGAGAATAATGCGCGGGAAGCTTTCTCCGCTTTGAGAGCTTCCTCTCTACCGTGGGTTAAAGCTGTAGCTTCAAAGGCAAGCCTTTCCTTGACCAGCCTTATTTCCGCGCCTTTAAGGAGTGACAGCTTTTCAATTTCGTCAATTGGAATGAAGGTGTAAAGCTTCAGAAAATAGACAGCGTCCTTATCATCTACATTGATCCAGAACTGGTAGTAATCGTAGGGGCTTGTCATCGATGGATCAAGCCAGATGGCGCCGCCTCCCTGGGATTTACTCATTTTCTCGCCGCAGGCAGATGTAACAAGCGGACAGGTAAAACCCCAGGTCTCTGCGCCTTCCGAACGTCTCAAAAGATCGATACCGGATACGATGTTTCCCCACTGATCAGAACCGCCAACCTGAAGAACACAGCCATATTCACGGTACAGGTGAAGAAAATCGTAGGACTGAAGGAGGCTGTAGCTGAATTCAAGGAAGGAAATACCCGTTTCAAGCCTGAGTTTAACGGATTCAGAGGACAGCATCCTGTTAACGCTGAAATGGCGTCCGACATCTCTGAGGAAATCAAGATAATTCAGCTTTGAAAGCCAGCTGTAATTGTCAAGAAGTAAAGCTCCATTTTCCTGTGACTTGAAATCAATGAAGTGTTCCAGCTGCGAGGAGATTGAGTCAGCCCAGCCGGAAACCGTTTCTTTGGATTCAAAGGAACGTTCTGCGCTTCTGCATGAAGGGTCACCTACAAGGGCTGTTCCTCCGCCGACAACGATGATTGGCTTATGGCCTTCATTCTGAAGGTGCCGGGCGATCATAATCGGAACCAGATGTCCCAGATGGAGGCTGTATGCTGTCGCGTCAAAGCCTATATAGAAAGTCAGTGAGGGGCCATCCAGAAGCTTCGCGAGCTTCTCTTCAGCAGTCATCTGATAAATCAGGCCTCTTTCACTGAGTTTTCTCAATAATTCCAAAGCTGGCTCCCTTCATCCGGTCGCAACTGGCAAAACAGTCTCCGTATGTTTATGTTTTCTTCTGTTCGTAACACAGAACATAATACTGGAGAAAATAATGGAAACCATTGAATTTGAGCATCCCGTTGCAAGAAGTATACTGACAAGACTCAGGGCTCTCAACACTTCGTCTGACGAATTTAACAGACTTACTTACAGGCTTGGTTTCATGCTGGCGGTGGAAGCAACCAGAAACATGGGAACACTGCCTTTGCCGGTTGAAACCCCTATGGAAGAGACATTAGGTGAGAAGTGTATTGAATATCCTGTTCTTCTACCTGTAATGAGGGCTGGACTGGGGCTTCTGGCTCCCTTTCAGGAGCTTCTTCCCGAATCTCCTGTTGCTTTCATCGCAATGAGAAGGGATGAAATGACCGGAGAGGCTGAATTGCTTTACGATTCTGTGCAGAATCTTCGAGGAAGAGATATAATGATCCTCGATCCCATGCTTGCAACAGCGGGAACCGCTCTGAGCGTTATTGACTATGTTCTTGAAAAAGGAGCGAAAAAAATAATTCTGATCAGCATTGTCGCGGCACCTGAGGGAATATATAAACTCAGGAAATACAGCAATCTGACTTTTATTACAGTATCCATCGACAGGGAGCTTGATAAGAACTGGTTCATACTCCCCGGACTGGGTGATTTTGGTGACAGGCTATATCGCGGAGAATAGTTTTTGCAAATTCGAACAGGTTTAAATGGATCAAAAAGGAATATACATAGCCGGCAGTGATATGAACGCTGGAAAAACCACGTTCAGTCTAGGGCTTATTTCATGGCTTGAAGAACACCTTGAATATGGTGTGTCCTTCATGAAACCTCTTGGCCAGAAAACTACACTTTTGGACGGGGAATCCGTTAGCGAGGATACTTTTCTTGTGAACACTTCCCTTGGACTTGACATACCGCAGGAATACACCGCACCCTTCGCGATGTCATCTGGGATATCAGAGAAATTCCTCGCGGAAGGGCATCCGGCTGACATAGAAAAGAAGATAAAAAAAGCTTACGATCATCTCAGGTCAATATCTGATATTGTAGTTGTTGAGGGTACCGGACATCCGGGTGTAGGTTCCGTATTCAACCTCTGTAATGCAAGTGTTGCCAGCATTTTGAATATTCCGGTACTCATGGTTCTCAATGCGGGGATAGGAAGAACCATAGACAGGTTCACCCTATGCCAGAGTCTTTTCCATGACAGGAATATCCCTCTGCTCGGAGTCGTGATAAATAGAGTACGCGAAAGCAAAATGGACAAGGTCCGGAAGTATCTTGATCCCTGGTTCTCGGAGAGGGGAATACCTGTTTTCGGGTACATTCCTTACGTTAATTCATTTGCAAAGCCTTCAATTGGAATGCTGGGCCGTGAACTTGGAGTGGAAACCCTTATTTCCTGCAAGAAGAACCTCGATATTCCTATTGAGGGTTTCATAGCAGGATTTGGAAGCAAACACGAAATCATTTCGGATATTTCAGACAGTCCAGAGGGCGCTCTGCTCCTCAGCTCAAAAAGACACGAGGTTATTGACGCAATAGTAGCCAGAAGGCTTTCCGGCAATCTGGAAAAGGGACCCGGGGCGATAGTGCTTTGTGGAAAATCATCTGAAAGCGAATCCTATATAGCTGATGCTTGTAATAAACTGGACATTCCACTTTACAGGTCATTGAAAAGCGCAGGGGATTCCGTATCAGCCCTGAACAGGCGGATATTCAAGATTGAACCTGGTGAATCGGTTAAGATATCCGAGATCGTCAGAACGGTAAAAAACAATGTGGATATTGAACGGATGGTGGAAGCGATGAAATATTCGGAAGGTGAACAGAAAAAAACACGGGAAAGACCCATGACCCGTCTGAAGTCATGGATATCAAGAATCTTTAACAGACGATAATCGGAGACAATAAATGCGATCGAGAGTAGTCCTTATAGCGATATTTCTTCTTGCACTGGGAGCCACATTTCTTTTAAAAAAACCACATTCTCTCCGAAGCGGTGATGCGTGGTCATTCCGGGATCATTTTTCCAGGCTGGAACACTTAACCGATTCACTGAATTCAGTTCTTGCGGATACACTGGAAATAAGAACCGCATACGTTGAAGAGGGTGGAACACTTGGCGCGCTTCTGTATTCAACCGGTATTGAAGGGAATACGTACCTTAACTGCTGTGGGGTTTTGATAGACAGCCTTGGATGGACATCAGTTCATGTAGGTGATACCCTTGAGGCCTTCTACTCAAGGGATTCCCTTGTAAAAGTCAGGGCAAGGCCAAGGAACAGAAGGGGATACTACAGTATTGAATTCGACGGAACTTCAGAACCTGTTGACTGGTACTGGGTTTCTGAAGATCAGTACACAAGGTTGCGTTCAGTAATTCTTGTTGTAAACACTTCCGTCTGGGCGAGCATTGCCAGCAGCGGAGTTCCTTCAGACCTTACTCCTTCGGGGCTCATAGTTACAGAACGTGATTCAGTAAGAGAAATAGCTTATATAAAAGGTCTCGAGAACGAACTTTCCAACAGATTGTTCGTTTACGACATCGATTTCTATTACGATGTACAGCCAGGGGACAGTGTCTGGGTGCTGTTCGAGGAGACCCGGTATCCCGGGTCTTCCGAGACCGTATTCAAAAGGATAATCGCTGCCAAGTATAACTTCGCGCTGGGTGGAATGACCGAAGCCATACCTTTCTTCCACCAGCCCGATTCACTGGCTCCCGACGGTACAGCATTAATTCTCGATTATTATCACAGGGACGGGGCTTCACTTCGAACGATGTTCCTTAAGATGCCGGTCCCGTTCGGAAGGATAAGCTCTCCCTATTCCGATTCCCGGATGCATCCAGTTCTTGGATACTCGAGGGCTCACCGTGGTATTGACTACGCGGCTCCCATGGGTACGGAGATATACGCTGTAGGAGATGGCGTGATAACTGTCAGGGGCGTGCGCGGAGGTTATGGAAATATGGTGCGTGTCCGACATGCCAACGGGTACGAAACGGGGTACGGTCACATGAGCAGTTATGCTCAAAACCAGGAAATAGGATCCTATGTAAGGCAGGGCGATGTGATCGGTTACATAGGAAGCACAGGTCTCTCAACAGGTCCTCATGTTCATTTCGAAATGAAAAGGAACGGTTCCTATGTGAATCCAGCTACCGAAATACTTCCTCCTGCGAATCCTCTTCTTGAGGAGGATCTTGATTCATTCATGCTTCAGCTTCCGATTCTGGAGAGTACATGGTCCCGAATGGCAGGAACGGATATACCGGTTTTCCGTAATGAGGGTACTGATTCGGATAGCACATAAGCGGAATGACGGAAGAAGACAGAAATTCTGAGGATATCAGGGATTGGGTAGTTAACGAGTTCTTCTGGGATTCTGTATTTTCGGACATGCTGTCCAGTCTGGTTTCCAAAAGACTTACTACGGTGGGAGGCCTCGGAGGAGCTGCCCGTTCGTTTGCTGCCGCAGCTGCTCATCGGCTTGCAGGCCCCACTGTTCTGGTTGTACCCTCCGTTTCTGATGCGGAGAGTATGAGGGACGATCTTAGAGGAATCCTTTCGGATGTTCTTTACTTTCCGTCCTACGAAACTCTTCCCTTTGAAGGTGAACCTGCCCATCCCGGAGTCATATCCGATCGCGTGGAATGTATGGCGGAACTGAACGCAGGGAAAAGAAAAAGCATCGTCGTGATGCCATCATCCGCTCTTATCAAGAAGATACCCACAAAGGATAATTTTTCCTGTTTCCGTTTGTACAAAGGTATGAGACTTTCCATCAGGAAACTTGAGGACTGGCTTTTAGCCGCAGGTTTCATGAAGGAGGGCAGTGTCTGGGAACAGGCTCGCTGGGCACGGCGGGGCGGTATAGTTGATATAGGCACATACGGAATGGATAATCCTGTAAGACTGGAATTCTTTGGTGATGAGATCGAGTCAATACGTTCATTCGACCAGAGATCCCAGAGAAGTATAAGGAATCTTCCTGAATGCCTGCTTCTTCCAGCAAGGGAGGTCATTCTGTCTCCTGACCACTGGAACAGGGCCATGGAGATGGTTCCCGATGAACATACTCTGAGTGAGAAGCTCTGGACCGCTAACGATTTTCCCGGAATCGAACACTATCTGCCGATATTTCTTGAAGACAGCTGCAGTATTCTTGATTACATACCCGATGACGGAACACTCATTCTATCAGATCCGGATTCAATAATATCGCATATCGAAGATGCCCTGGCGTACAATATGAATAATTGTTCGCTGGAGGACATTCCCTTCGATTTCAGCAGACAGTTTTACGGAAAGGAGGAAATCCGCGAAAAGCTTGATTCGTGCAGAAGGATGGTCAGATTCGAACCATTCCCGGTAACGGAGGTTGATGTCTATTACAGAACAGTTCCGCAGGTGAGCTTTCACGGCCATCGCAACGAAATGATAAGGCAGTTTGGAAATTGGACCCGGGATGGTTCCAGGGTAGCTGTTCTGTGTGATTCACGGGCTGAAGAGGAGACTTTCCTTGAGCTGATACCGGAGAATATCAGTCTCGATACCGGAGTACTTTCGATTTCAGAAGGTTTTCAGATGCTCGATCTGGGGCTGATTGTTCTTGCGGAGAGAAAACTGCTTTCACACAGGAGAAGACCTGAACGGGTAAGAAGGTACAGAGGCGGTGAAAGGCTGGAGGATTCGGGTGAAATTTCACCGGGGGATATGATAGTCCATAAGCGCTATGGGATAGGGCGTTTCACCGGCCTGGAACAGGTTAAGACCTCTGGGACTGTACTTGACTGCCTTGCAATTGAATACAGGGACGGTGACCGGCTTCTTGTTCCAATGAACGAGATAGGTTCTGTACAGAAATTCATGGCTCCGGATAAGGTCAGCCCGAAGCTGGATAAAATTGGCGGGGTATCCTGGGATAAGAGAGTTTCCATCGCGAGGAAAAAGGCAAAAGCCATTGCGGGCAGGCTCGCAGCGCTGTATGCAGAAAGAAAAGCCATGAGAAGAACCCCCCTGGGAACTCCAGGGCATCATGTTGCCGCGCTTGCGAACAGTTTTCCCTACGAAGAGACTCCCGACCAGCTTTCAACAATACAGAAGGTCATGAAGGATTTTGAGGGGAATTGCCCCATGGACAGGCTGGTTTGCGGTGATGTAGGGTACGGCAAGACCGAAGTAGCCATCAGGGCAGTATTTCGCGCAGTTGATTCCGGTTTTCAGACGGTTGTACTTGTTCCTACCACAGTTCTTGCTGAACAGCATTACTTCACATTCAGAGACAGGCTGGCGGAATATCCGGTAAAAATAGAGATGCTCAACAGATTCCGCACAAGGCAGGAACAGAGGAAGATAATAGAGGATCTTGCGGTAGGTGATATCGATATAGTTATAGGAACCCACCGTCTTCTGCAGAAGGATATACGTTTTAACAGGCTCGGCCTGCTTGTGATTGACGAAGAACACCGTTTCGGAGTCAGGCAGAAGGAGTACCTCAGGGAAATGAAAAAGGGTGTTGATACGCTTGCGATGACAGCTACTCCCATTCCCAGGTCTCTTCATATGGCACTATCCGGTTTTCGGAATATCTCTATAATCGCGACACCTCCAAGGGACAGGTATCCTGTTCACACGGAGCTTATAGGGTTCAATTCCAGAATTATAGCCAAAGCTGTTAAAAGGGAGCTTTCGAGGGATGGACAGGTATTTTTCGTACATAACAGGATTAAATCAATTGAAATGATCCGGGAGAAACTGCATTCCCTGTTGCCCGAGGTGAGAATAGCAGTAGGACACGGGCAAATGAATCCAAAAGAACTTGAGAGTGTAATGCATGCATTCATGGAGGGGCAGTACGATATTCTCCTGTGTACATCAATTATAGAATCCGGTCTTGATCTTCCAAGGGTCAATACCATAATAATTGATAATGCGCAGATGTTCGGACTCGCAGATCTTTATCAGCTGAGAGGAAGAGTGGGAAGAAGCCACCACCAGGCTTACTGTTACCTGGTTGTACCGGAAAATAGGAAGCTGAAACCGGAAGCCAGCAACCGTCTCGATGCCATTCGCAGGTTTACCGAACTGGGTTCAGGATGGAACATAGCCATGAGGGATCTTGAGATAAGGGGTGCCGGAGAGCTGCTTGGAGCATCTCAGCACGGTCAGATGATCTCAATAGGATATGGACTTTTCGAGGAGCTTATCAAGCAGGAGGCCAGGTGTCTGGTTGGTCTCGACGCCGCAGATGAAACCGATGTCAGGGTTGAGATACCCGGTGATTCCTTCATTCCTCAATCTTATATACCTGATGTATCTGAAAGGGTGAGGGTATACCGAAGCGTATGGAGAGCTTCTCAAGAGAAGGAGATAGACGAGTGGATTGAAAACATTTCAGATAGATTTGGTGAACCCTCAGAATCGGTACTGAATTGCGCTAAACGGGCAAGAATAGGATATCTGGCAGCAAGGGCCGGTATTGAAGAGGTTGTGATAGGCAGTAGAGTCGCACGGATGGTTTTTAGACCGGGAATGGTGGTCTCCGGTGCTGCGCCTGATAACCTCAAGGTGAGAGTGACAGTGGAGAAAACGGGGAGGATAATCGTAAATGTCAGTACGAAAGACCTTACCAACCCGGAAAAGGTGATAAGGACACTGAGCCTTCTTCGATACTTCAGTCCGGAATAGCTCCAGGTCTATAAGAAAAATACAGATGGTGGTTCAACATGCATTGCATCCCTTATATTTCTCTGTTCATGAGGTATATTTTGAGTTTCTGTTCAGTTGATGCCGCCGGATTAGACGAAAGGAAGAAGTCCGTGTCGAATATCAGGACAGCAAAGGTTATTCGGCATCTTGAAAGTTGTTTTCTGGAACTCTGGAACAGCTACAGTATAGAGATTGACAGTGCAGCTGTGAATACTGTAGCTCCATTCCGGTTACCGATAGATTGTTTTAACTTATTTAATTGATGGAGGATGAAATGAGATTCGTTGCATGTTTGGTGATAATTCTAATAATTCCCGCATTGGTTTCTGCTGAAGTTCTTGCAAGTGTGGATGATATGACCCTCACATGGGAAGATGTCGTAGCCATGATTGGAGGAGAGCAGAATGCTCAATATCTTGGTATAACTTCAGAAGCCGCTGCGATCGAGGTTCTTCAATCCTGGGTTCGAGAGGAAATAATGGTTCAGGCAGCCGAGAACAGCGGTATTGAATCTGACCCGGAAGTCAGAAATGCCATCGAGCAGGCCAGAAGGCAGATACTCCTTGAAGCTTACATGAGTGATGCAGTCGATGGGATGCAGCCTTCAAGGCTGGAAATCGAGAATTACATGGATGAGTGGCTCAGTACGTACAAAAAGAGCGTTCATGTAAGACATATAATCGTACAGGATGAGAACCTTGCGAATTCCCTTCTTGCGAGAATTCACGCAGGTTCAGATTTTGCTTCGCTTGCTCAGGAATATTCCATCGGGCCAAGCGGCGCGGATGGTGGAGATCTGGGATGGATCACAAGAGGTCAGTCGGGATACATGACATTCGATGAAGCAGCATTCAGGCTTGAAGACGGTGAGATAAGCGAGGTTACGGAAACCGGTGCTGGCTATCATATAATCAAGGCTGTGGAAAGTCAGCTTCTTTCTCCCGAGCCTTCAGTTGAAGAGATTCAGCAGGTGGTTACCATAGAGCTTACACAGGTAATGCAGGAGGAAATTATCATGGATAGAGTTGAAACTCTTGAACTGAACCATGATGTAGTGCTCTATCCGGAAAGGCTGATAGAGCATTTACAATAACAGAAAGCATCTTGTAATAGCGGTCTGGATATTTTCCGCTATTGCGATTGCGGCAACGGTCTCTGTTGTTGTTGTTATTAATAAAAGAATAGCTTCAGTCACTTCTGTTGAACTGATTGAAATCGAGAACAGCATGGAAAATCAGCAGATTGCGGCCAGTGTGAACAACTCGGTGATCTACATAGAGGATATGGTCATAGCCGGTATTACACCTTTACTCCTTGAAGAGTGGATAGAGGACGAACTGCTGGCTGAACTGGCTGCTGAACAGGGTTTTGAAAACGTAAGAAAAAGCAAGCTGCTGCAGGACAGAGCAAGACAGGTCTACCTCAGGGATGAACTGCTCGAATACGCATATGCGAGGGTTTCATTTCCTGATAGCGCTGAAGTTTTCCGGTATATGAGGTCTGACAGCCTTACTTACATGGTTGAAAGGCATTACTACCATATACTTGTGGCTAACGAATCTATGGCGGATTCTATCCATGAACAGCTGTCATGGGGAGAGAATTTCCAGATAACGGCCGAGAGGCTTTCAATAGGACAGAAAGCGGGTATTGGAGGTGATCTTGGATTCCTGACAGCCGGAGAACTGATTGCCTACGGAGTGCCAGTGGAGCAGTCCGTTATCGAAGGCCTGGGAGATGTGATATCCACCAACTACGGATGGCATATATTTCTTGTGGATGAGATAAGGAAGCTTGAGGATACGTCCAGGGTTGTAAGAAGTCTTGCTGATGATATTCACAGACAGAGGATGGAAATCGCAAGGGACAGTCTTCTGACGGTTGCCTCCGAAGGGAGGGATGTTTTCCTGGATTCGACTCTTCTGCAAAATACACAGCAATATTCAGATCAAAGCACAGATGGAAGTGAGATAGAATGACTGCACTGATCGTTTTGGTCCTTCTAACATCGTTTATCCCTGTGGAGAAAATTGTCGCTGTTGTTGGCAACAGTCCAATTCTTCATTCGGATGTTGAGGAAGTAATGGTTCAGATGGATCTGAATCCCAGTGGCAGCTATCAGGTAGATTCGGAAACACCGGAATACCTTGAAGCGCTTGAGAAGCTGGTAGAGAGCCAACTCATTGTGAATGCAGCGGTTGTTGCAGGATTTTATCCCACCGATGAAGAAATTCAGCTCCTTCTTGAAGATGAGCTTGAGAACAATCCGATAGGTACTGGAACTGATACGGAATACCTGTCGAAAATGCTGGCTGATAACCAGGCGGCTCAGATATTCGTTGGAAGAAAAGTTCAGGCTTCTCTGCAGGATATGCCCCAGGATTCGGAAACGTATCTGGTTTCAAACGCTGAACTTGTTGAGGACATGATAATGCCCAGACATATCAGCTGGATATATCTCCCTATATTGCCCTCCGGACCTGATTTCGATGTCTGTATGGACGAAATGGTTCAGTTAAGGGCCAGAATTGTCTCCGGAGAATCCTTCGAAGAGATGGCAATGGAATATTCTGATGATGGATCTGCCATGAACGGTGGATACCTGGGCACATTTGGACTTGGGGAAATGACCGTTGCCTTTGAAGATGCAGCGTTTTCCCTTGAAGAAGGAGAGATCAGCGAACAGGTGGTTACTACCTTTGGTATACATATAATCAGGCTGGACGCCAGAAACGAAAACGGTACGATTGAAGCCAGCCACATACTCAGGATCGTTCCCATAGACGAAGATGATATCGACCGCACAATGGCTGACGCAGACACTATACTGAGTGATATCCGCTCTTCACGACTGTCATTTGAAGATGCGGCCAGACTGTACAGTCGGGACAGGTCAAGTTCCGAAAGTGGAGGTGACATGGGAATGATACCTCTGAAACTCTGGCTTCATCAGGTGGCTGAAGTGGTTGAGGAGCTTGAAATGGGAACCTGTTCCGAGCCTGTTGTTCTGGAAAGCGCGGGAGCCGTTGTTCTTATAAAACTTCTCGAAAATACGGGAGAGGTCAACTGGAATACTTATACCGAAGCGGAACTCACCGGTCTTGTTCAGCAGGTTATCTATCAGAATACTTACAACTCGATTGTTGATTCTCTGAGAAACGAAATTCCGGTGGTTTATTATCTCGAAAACACGATCTAATTGAGAATTGATACCTACCTTAAACTGATGGGCATATTCAAAACCCGGTCGGTTGCCGGCAAGGCATGCAAAGGCGGTTATATAACCATAGGTGACAGGGCAGTAAAATCATCCAATTCCGTTAACAGGGGTGATCTGCTTGATATTATTAAACCCGATGGTTCAAAGTTTTCAGTTGAAGTGCTTGAGATTCCATCCGGAAAACAGGTTTCCAGAAAGGATAGACAGAACTTTTTCAGAATAGTCGGAATGGAGGGCTAATGATGATCACCTTCCAGAATGTCAGCAGATTCTACAACGAATGGCCGGCCCTCGAGAGTATCAATTTTCAGGTTGATCAGGGAGAATTCCTGATAATATCAGGTCCCAGCGGTGCAGGCAAAACTACTGTTTTCAGACAAATATGGATGGGGGATCTGCCAAGCTCAGGTGTGGTTGAGGTAGTGGGATTCAGGTCCGACAGGATAAGAAGAGGTGATCTTCCTCTGCTCAGGCGGAAACTTGGCATTGTATTCCAGGATTTCCGGCTTCTTTCGGATAGAACTGTGTACGATAATGTTGCCCTGCCCCTTCAGGTTATCGGGACTTCACCGAAGGCTGTACGAAGACGAGTATTCTCTCTTTTGTCAGAGATGGAACTCAATCACAGAAGAGGTTCGTATCCCCATGAGCTTTCAGGCGGAGAGCAGCAGAGAGTAGCCATTGCAAGGGCTATGGTCGCCCATCCTGTAATACTCCTTGCTGATGAACCAACCGGAAACCTCGATCCCGAAGTTTCTCGAAGGGTAATCGATCTGCTTATTGAGATCAACAGGTCGGGTACCGCGGTTATCCTTGCCACTCATGATCCCCGGCAGGTGCCTGCCGGAATTGCAAGGTTCCTCTACCTTGACAGGGGTCACCTGGTAAATCCCAATCTCTGGGGCGGGTACAGACAGTTATGATTCATCTTATTAAAAGTGTAATTCGCGAGGGGTTGATGAATATCCGGGGGAAACTGGGTTCATTTCTGATAACACTCCTTATGGTCAGCCTGTCTTTTATGGTTTTTGATATTTTTCTGGTAGTATCCTGGAATATGGGAGAAGTGCTTCGGAAAGAGCAGGAAAATGTAGGAATAGAAATTTTTCTCATGGATGACATCAGTGAAGTTGAAGCGGTTAATCTTGCTGATATCATATCCGGACTGGAGGGTGTAAGATCGGTTTACTACGTATCCCCCGGGGAAGCGGAAACTGTTTTCAGAGCGGATCTGCCTGAGCAGGCCGACCTTCTTACACTTTTAGGTCCGCAATTCCATCTTCCGGCCTCTATACAGATTGGCCTTTATCCTGACTACAGAACTTCGGAAAAAGTTGGGAGTCTTGCCAGAATTGTGTCCGGCATGGATGGGGTAGAAGATGTAGTTTACGGTAAGGAGTACCTGCCCGGTCTGACGAGGGCAGTGGATATCCTTGAGAAGCTGGTAATTCTCGCCGGGCTTGTTCTGGCGGTGAGCATCTCACTTGTTGTCGCTAATACAGTAAGGCTTGCAGTTGCGAAAAGGGCACTTACAGTTCAAATAATGAGTATAGTAGGGGCACCGGGATGGTTTGTCAGAATGCCATTCCTTGGTGAGGGGCTGCTTACAGGTATTGCCGGGTCTACCGGCAGCCTGTTATTGACCGGGGCAGTTTCCTGGATGCTTATGTCCAGTGTGCCCCACGAGTTTATACCCGGAAAATGGATAATGCTGGTTCTTATTCTAGGAGCTTCCTCCGGTGTTGCCGGAAGCTGGTTAGGTATGAAGTCCGGTATTCCAAAACCTCGATCCTGACAGGGAGATAGAATGAAAAAACTGTTGATAATCATGATAATGTTGACCGGTATCGCAATCGCACAGAGCGAATCCAGAACAGATCCCGGACCGACCGGTACAGAAGTAGTTGAAACCACCACAACCACCACAACCACTGAAGGTGGCGCCGCTGCTGAAGAAACTCAGCCCCAGGCATGCATGGGCGGCGGGGGAATCATGAGTTTCCTTCCAATGATTGCCATTATCGCGATATTCTACTTTTTGATGATTCGTCCTCAGCAGAAACAGTCCAAGGAGCTTCGGCATATGCGTGACGCACTCACAAAAGATGACAGGGTAATAACCGGTGGTGGCATACACGGTGTAATAACAAATCTAAAAGGTGATGTCGTTACGGTAAGAATTGCCGATGGAGTCAAAATTGACGTAGACAGAAGTTCTCTTCAGCTGGAGGGCGTAAGCGAAAATACGTCCAAATAAGGGTTTTGCGACTCTTTCGGGAATGTGAAGGAGAATCATGTCAACAAGGCGGCTTCAATATTACGGTTCGAAAATACTGAGAAATAGATCCAGGAAAATTGATATCTCTCTTGAGGGGGAGCTTCTTCAATCCCTGCTTTCGGACATGCTCGAGATCCTGAGAATGGAAAGAGGTCTTGGCCTTGCGGCTCCGCAGGCGGGGGAGAATGTAAGGGTGTTCATACTCAATTCTGAGGAACTTGATCTGAAAGGCCACTCAGTGTTCATAAATCCGGAGTTAACGGTGTCAGGGCCTTTACATAAAGATGAGGAGGGATGCCTGAGTATCCCCGGCATATTTGAGTTCATCAAGAGACCTTACAAAACAACAGTTACTGCGTACAATCCTTCCGGAGTGCAGTTCTCACTTGATCTTGATGATTACGCGGCACGGGCTGTTCAGCATGAGAATGATCATCTTGATGGTGTTCTGTTCGTTGATAAGCTCAGTCCCATAAGGAAGCGGCTGATCAGGAAAAAACTGTCTGATATCAAGCGGGAATATGGTCAGGACAGCAGGATTCTTTAATGAAAATCATTTTCCTCGGTACTTCTTCATTCGGGTTACCATGCCTGAAAGCATTGATCAAATCAGAGTATGAAATTTGCTGTGTTGTTTCAAGGCCTGCAAGACCTGCGGGCAGGGGTAAAAAACTGCGTCATCCTCCCGTTGCTGAGTATGCTTATAAGAACCACCTTGTAATCCATCAGCCGGAGAAGCTGACCGGTAATTTTATTGAAAACCTGAGATTAATGGAACCGGATCTAATGGTGTCAGCCGCATATGGTGGCTGGCTTCCGGAGAAGCTTCTGGAGTCATCTTCGCTGGGTGTGATCAACATCCATCCTTCCCTTCTGCCTGAATACAGGGGAGCCGCCCCCGTCACAAGGGCAATACTCGATGGCAGGGAGGAGACAGGAGTCTCATACATGTTGACGGACAGTGGATGGGATACTGGCCCGGTAATAGCGGTTTACCGTGAGAAGATTCTCCCGGACGACACATCAGGTTCTCTGGAGGAAAGACTTTCAGTGAAAGCCGCGGAAAATATCGTATCCGTTATAGAAGAATATTCTTGTGGAAAGCTGGTTCCCATGAACCAGGCAGGAGAAGCTGTTTACGCAAAGAAAATCACAACAGATGAAACCTGGCTGGATTGGAACAGGTCTGCTGAATATCTTGAAAGGAAAGTCAGGGCTTTTCAGCCCTTTCCCGGAGCAAGAACTGCATACTCGGGGAAAACTATCAAGATATCCGCCGCAAATGTATCTGAATACACTGCCAACCCAGGTGAAATAGTTCTAAGGGAAGGTGCGTTTCTTGTGGGGTGTGGGGGGGAGACATCACTGGAGATTCGCAGGCTTCAGCCTGCTTCCAAAAGGGTTATGAATGCGGATGAATATCTCCGGGGAGCCAGAATGAAAACCGGTGACAGGCTTGAAAGAGCTTAAAAAGGCTGAACTGCTCTATCATGCTGGGCTTCTTCTTTTTTCCATCGCTCCGTCACTGATAGTATTCCTTCTGTTGTTCTCCGCAGGCGCTGGATCTGCTATTTCACTGGCATCAGGACTCGTCACAATCACCGCATTTCAAATTTACGGAATATTCTACGAAAAGGGATTATCGGGCAATCCGCTACCCCTGAGATTGTCCTTCTGGACACTCAAGGTTCTGCAGTCGGTTCATAGACTGGAGCTGCATACTCCGGAAAAAATGGTTGTGATCATGAACAACCGGAAAGCATTCTTTAAAATCAACCATGAATACAGTCCCGGAAAAACACTGATTCTGCTGCCTCACTGCCTTCAGAATCATGAATGTCCCATCAGGCTTACCTTCAATCCCGATTCATGCGAAAGATGCGGAAAATGTCCCATAGGAAAACTTATGGATATAAAAGACAGGTTCGGAACAAATATCGCAATTGCATCCGGAGGGACTTCAGCAAGAAGAATAGTGGAGAAAACCAGACCTTCACTTATCATCGCGGTAGCCTGTCCCGTCGATCTTTCACTTGGAATTCTGGATGTGCATCCCATAACAACCGTTGGCGTTCTGAATGAGTGGCGGAACGGCCCATGCTTCGACACGTGGGTCGATTCTAAAGAATTGGAAGCCGCTCTGGAACTGTTCCTCAATTAGAAGCTGACATCCCGGTTCTGTCGACTGTAATTTATCGCTGCAGAACCTCTTCCAGCTCCTTAAGCGTATCCTCCATCTTAGAAAGGGCATAATTCACAGGTTCGGGAGTTGTAAGGTCCACACCTGTTCCTTTAAGGAGTTCAAGCGGCGGTTTTGAGGATCCACTCTTCAGAAATTCAATGTAATCATCAACCGCGCCGGGTTCGCCGGAAAGAATCATTGAGGAAATGTCGACAGCTGCTGAAAGACCGGTCGCATATTTATATACGTAGAAATTGTAATAGAGATGGGGTATTCTGGACCATTCAGCGGCAATGGGATCATCTTCATTACTCCATGTGAAGCTGTCTCCATGATATAGTTTTACAAGATCGTAGTATGTGCTGCTGAGATAATCAGGAGTGAGGGGATTGTCCGATTCTACCTGTTCGTGTATCAATTTTTCAAATTCGGCGAACATGGTTTGCCTCATAAGGGTAGACCTGAACTTGCCAAGAAGGTAATCAAGCAGATAAGCTATATCTCTGTCATCATTCATTCTCCTGAGAAGCAGATCTATCAGCAGCATTTCATTTGTAGTTGAGGCAACCTCGGCCACGATGATCTTGTAGTCGGACATATGATAGGGTTGCGATTTTCTCGAGTTAAGGCTGTGCATGGAATGTCCGGCTTCATGAGCCAGAGTGAATACACTTTGAAGAGTACCATTGAAGTTGTGAAGTATATATGGATACGAATCGTAAGACCCTCCTGAATATGCCCCGGATCTCTTTCCTTTGTTCTCGTATCGGTCCACCCACCTGTTCTTGAAACCCTGTGTCAGGGCATCAACATATTCACTGCCAAGTGGAGCTACTGCCTCAAGAGTAAGGTCAACAGCTTCATCCCAGTTGTAATCCGCCTTGGATTCGGGGACAATGGGAACATTAACATCGTACATATGTGCTGAATCAAGACCCAGAACATCCTTCCGGAGCTGGAAATACCTGTGGAGTACCGGCAGGTTGTCATGAACTGATTTTATCAGAGAATCGTATACGGAAATATTAACTCTATCCTTGAAAAGTGAGGCCTCAAGGGCTGAATTGAACTTTCTCGTCCTTGCCCTGAAGATATTCGATTTAACCTGTCCCTCGAGAAGGGCGGCTTTTGTCGCCACATTTCCTTTAACTTCGTTGTAGAAACCAATGAAGGTGTCCTTTCTGACCCTTCTATCCTTTTTCTGAAGAAGCGCGCTGAAGTTGCCATTAGTAATCTTGACACTTTTCCCATTCTCATTCCTGATCTTCGGGTATCTTGCCGGCATGTCCACATTGCTTAGTTTACCGAAAGCTGAGCTGAAACCGCTGACGATTTCACCGGTCTTTGCGAGAAGTTTTTCTTCCTTCCTCGAAAGTGTATGGGAACGGTACCTGAGAGTATCTTGAAGCCATGTCCTGTAAGGCTTCAGTTCTGTTGTTTCCTGCCATGAATTCATTGTGTCTTCGGGGATGGCCAGGAGTTCGGGAGTGAAGAAGGAGTGAGCAGCGTTAACTTCAACGAGTCTGCTCATGATTCTGGAAGCTATTCCGCTGTACTTGGAATTTCCCAGGTCTTCATCTTTCTTCATATTGGCATAGACGAAGAGTTTTTCCAGAAGTCTATGCTGTGAAAGCATTTCTTCAACTACAGTTTTAAATGTTTCGGGTGATTCGTCGAGTCTGCCGGACCATTTTTCAATACTTTCTCTGAAGAAGGCTGTTTTGCTGAAATCCTCTTCCCAGTCGGCATCGGAATCGTAAAGAGCCTCTACATTCCATTTGGCTTCAGGTGCGATTTCTTCTCTGTTTTTCGGTTCATCAGGCATATTGTTCCAATCTAATCTTAGTAAGCTGTTCCGGCTCCATCTGTTTGCTCCTAAAAGAAAAATGAGAATGGTATTTACGGTGAACAGTGACTAATATACATTATGTGGTAATGATTTCAATATTAAGATAGAAAATGTTCTTCCAGACTAAATACCTTGAGTGATATTACTGAAGTATCGGAGAAGATCATAAGATTTTCAGGGATTGTACTCGTAGCTCTTTCGCTTGCTTTCAAAGGCTGCATAAAAGGTTATAATTCGATAAATGTTTAACCGGTTCTATCATCGAAACGGGAGAAAAAATGAGAGATTGTATCTATGGAATTAATAAAGAAGTACCTCTTCTGGACGGCAGGCTCGTGCGTTACGTCAACCTGGACAATGCTGCCAGTACACCGCCCCTGGTAAGGGTTGTAGACGGCATCAACAAACTTGCACCTTACTATTCCAGCGTTCACAGGGGAACAGGCTTCAAATCGAGACTGTGTACAGAAGCCTACGACAGGGCTCACAAGATAATTGCCGAGTTCGTTGGAGCGGATCTCAGCACAAATACTGTGATTTTCGTTAAGAACGCTACTGAAGCGATTAACAAACTCGCCCACCGGCTGAAAGCTTCAGGTGATCACGTTGTGATCACAACCAGCATGGAACACCATTCCAATGACCTTCCCTGGAGATACAACTACAGAACAGTACATGTCCGGACAACGAGGGACGGACGGTTCGACGAAGGTCACTTCGATTCACTTCTTGAGGAACACAAGGGGAAGATAGCTATTGTTGCACTGACTGGTGCCTCCAACGTTACGGGATACATTCAACCTATACATCATCTGGCTGAGAAGGTTCATAAGGTTGGAGCAAAGATCATGATCGATGCCGCACAGCTTGCTCCACACAGAAAAATAGATATCAGGCCCGATGACGATCCTGGACATCTTGATTTCATCGCAATAGCGGGGCATAAAATGTATGCTCCCTATGGAACTGGTGCACTTATCGGCCCCAGATCAGAATTTATGGACAGTGCTCCCGATTACTGCGGAGGAGGTACGGTGCGCGTTGTTACCACCGAAGAAGTATACTGGGCTGACCTGCCCGAGCGAGATGAGGCGGGAAGTCCCAATGTCATGGGAGCAGTTGCAATGGCAATAGCCGCCGAGACACTCATGGAAAAGGGAATGGACAGTATAGCGGAGCATGAGAGGGAATTGACCGCATACGCCCTTGAAAAGCTCGGATCGATGAATGGTGTTACAGTTTACGGTGAAACAGACCCTTCGAGAGCATCGGAGAAAGTTGGAGTCATTCCATTCAATCTTGATGATACAGATCATGCTCTTGTTGCTTCGATTGCAGGTTACGAGGGTGGAATAGGCGTAAGAAACGGATGTTTCTGTGCACATCCATACGTTGTCAGTCTGAGAAACCTGCCAGAGGAAGATATTGCTTTCAGAAGGAAACACTGCATTGCGGGAGACAGAACTTATATGCCCGGTATGGTAAGGATGAGTTTTGGATGTTATAGCAACCGCGAAGACGTTGATCGACTGATTGAAATTCTTGAAATGATCAGGGTGAAGGGATATAAGGGAACGTACAGCCAGATACCGGAAACAGGCGAATTTCTGCCTGAGAATTATAAAGATGATTTTACCGATTACTGGAAGTATCCAGCCTCACTTTGATGCTGTTATAAGAGATGCAGAAAACGGTTTTTTTGATGAAGGGATGTCCAATGAACAAGAGAATGATAACCGTACTTTTCTTTACACTGATCGCAGTCGGGTTACTCATATCCTGCGGTGAGACAGGTGAAGAGCCGCAGGCCGCGGCAGATACAACAGAGGTTGCTGATAACTCCGCTTTTATCCTCGCGGACAGCGCTTCCGAATCCTTCAGCAGCTGCTCGTACCGTTTCAGTGTCTATATGACAGGTTCCTATTCGGATACACCTGAGCTCACAGGTAACCTGACAGGTAGCAGGTCTGATGAAATGGGAAATCCTCTGCTCAGAATTGAAATGGGACAGGATTCAACACCTGACGATGGCATTGCGCCCGAATTAACCCTGACACTGGTATCCGGGATCGATTCGTCGTATGCCTACAGCTCCGATGAAAATATACTTGAAAAGGGTTTCCTTGAAGAGGGAGGAGCTGACCTTCTGAGACCTGCGGGATATGCCCTGATGAACGAGTATTTCCTTGATGATCCCTTCGCTGACGAGATAGCTTCACAATCGGCAACAGCGAAAGGCTTGGATACTGTGGGCACGGTCCCGTGTGAGAACTACCTGATTACATATCCAGGGGGTCAGAAGGCCATGTGGTCCCTTGGAGCAGAGGATCATATTCCCAGGCGTGTGGAGCGCATGATGACCGACCGTGAGGGAAATGGATTATCTGTTGTCCTGGAAGTTTACGATCTTGATATCTCGCCTGAAATATCCGACAGTACTTTTATCTTTGTCCCCCCTGATGACGCCAGAGTAGAAATCTACAGCGCCTTCCTTACCGTTGGGACAGAAGCCCCGCACTGGACACTTCAGGACATAGATGGAAATTCCGTATCTCTGGAAGAGATGCGGGGAAGTATCGTAATCCTTGATTTCTGGGCAACATGGTGCAGCCCATGCATCGTTGTCATGCCGCAGATACAGTCCATATTTGAAAACTATCCGGAGGAGCAGGTACACGTATTCGGTGTGAATATCTGGGAAAGTGGAGATCCAGGCGCTTTCATGGATGAAAACGGTTTCTCGTACGGTCTGCTTCTCGAAGGAGATGATGTAGCTACGGATTACAAGGTTTCGGGAATTCCCACACTCTACGTTATCGATCAGGATGGCAACGTAGCTTTCGTCGAAGTAGGGGCGAATCCTGAAATAGGTGAGATGCTTTCTTCGACTGTGGACAGTCTTCTTGAAGATGAATAAATAGTAAGAAAAACGGAGGCATGAACATGATAGGGAATGCGATTGCATATTGGAATCGGAAGGTGAAGAAATTCACGATTCTGGATCTGAAGCTTGCTCAGTGTGCAGCAATGGCAGAGCATACCTGCACATAGCTACGCGATATGCTCAATTCGCCATTATGGTTGAAAGATAGCTATAACAATATTAACAACAAATAACGATTACAGCTGATTTCATTTTCTGCTCATTACCTGCCTGCCTGCAAGCTGACTTCTGGCCACCCGGTATCCTTCGAGGATACTTTCTTCTGCCCGCTGGAATTCCATTAAATTGATGTGGCCCAATTTGGGTTGGATCAATACATCAGGAGGATCGGTTCTAAGATTCACAGCCGTTATCTGACTTTCCATGATTTTGATGGATGTCATCATTACTTCGATGATATTTGGTTGTGGATTCCTGGCAATCAGCTGCCTGAGTTTCCCTGTAGCTGCCATATTGATTTCATGAAACTTCCCGTTCAGGAGAGAAGTTGCTTTATTCCCGGCGATGGTGCGTTCCTCTTGTTCAGCCTTTTGAAGATCCTTGCTGTGATCAACCATAGGTAATACTTCGGGTTTTCTCCTCTGAACTATATCGCAATTCAGATCAACCGCTATGACGAAGTCCGCACCCATTTCCCTCACGGTGCGCACGGGAACCGGGTTGACCAGACCGCCGTCCACCAGAAGATAGTTGTCCTTCCTGACCGGCTTGAAAATTCCCGGGAGTGAAATACTGGCTCTTACGGCTTCGATAATGTTTCCTTCTTTCAGTATAACTTCCTCTCCCGTATACAGGTCGGTCGCAATAACAGCAAGTGGAACAGGAAGTTTTTCGATGGGTTCATCGAGTACATACTGCTGAATGAAATTAGCGATTCTCACCCCGTCGATAAGGCCTGATTTTGGAAGAATCAGGTCACGAAATGAAAATACATGTTTTCTGCTGAACTGATACACTGCATCTTCCAGTGAATCGATCATGCCGGAAGCGTAAACCGCAGCAACAAGTGCGCCGATGCTCGTTCCGGCAATGTAATCTACTGTAACTCCTGCTTCTGCCAGAGCGCGGATTACACCGATATGAGACCATCCGCGAGTTGAACCACTCCCCAGTGCGAGTCCGACCTTGCCGGGTTGATTCAGCTTGTTGTTAAGAGGTTGCATCGTATTCAGCTTCTACCTCGGGATTATTGTAAAAGTCCCCGGATATTTCCGCGTCTGTCAAATGCTGTTCTATTATCGCCCTTATTTCTTTCATTGCGGTTCGCTGTTCTTCTCTTTCCATGCCTGCTACTTCAACAGGTTCCGATATTATGACTTTCGTTTGTACGCCGAAGTGAATCAAGGGGCTATCAGGTGTCTTTATATTCCTTGTGCCTATCACGGCAATCGGTATAACGGGTACTTCGGCTTTTGCCGCAAGGAGTACGGCGCCTCTCTTAAAGGATCCGAGTTTTCCTGTTCTGCTCATCGTTCCCTCGGGAAAGACCATAAGTGACAGATGGGATTGCAGGAGCGCTGTAATTGAATCGATGTTCTTAAGATCATCACGTGGGTTTACTCTGTCCACACGAACAAAGCGAAGACGTCGCATGATGTAGTTGTAAATGGGTACCCGAAACATCTCCTTCTTTGAGACAAAGGTAATGGGAATCGGAAGTACCGAGGCCAATATGAATGAATCGAACCAGCTTTCATGGTTGGCCACAAGAATCTGAGATCTTTCTCTGATGATGTTTTGCAGCCCCTGCACCTGTACCCTGACACCCGCTGCTTTCAGGAGCACTGATAATACAGCGCGAAGAGCAGCTCCGTTGCGCATGCGGACAGGCAGAACAGAAATCAGAAGTGCAAAGCATAGAAGATCCAGAACAAGGATCGGCCACCAGAATATAGTGGTAGCTATGCTTTTATATTTCTCAGCCAACTTCATATTGTTAGAAACTTGCCCTTGCTTTCACATAAAATTCGTCCCGGTCATTAAGCTGCTTGAATAGATTATCGCCCTCGCCATGCAGAACAGCCCCGCCGAAGGTTATCTCGATATTATCGACAGGTCTGTATGTCAGTTCCGGAACATACGCCAGACCATAATTCTCAGCAGGATCATCCCGGTCACTTACAGAAACCGCGAATGAAACAGGTACCAGAGTCAGTTTGCTGTTCAGAAAATCTCGTTCGACTCTAAACGTAAGATAATCGTTGAGGTTCTTCCTGCCCAGCTCATGCAGGAAACCATGAAGCACCTGTGTGTTCACATATACACCGTTTCCAAATGTATAATCACAGCCTGCGATGAAGCGAACGTATGGCTCGTCTTTGAGCATTTCTTCCGCTGGTAATCCTGGTATATCGAGCAGGACTTCTTCAGGGAAGAACACTGCTCCTTCGCCCCAGATACCGACTGAACCGATAGCTCCAGCGAAATCCCCGCCGATGATCTGCACTTTCGGGTATATGAGAGTAATCACTGAATCGGGCATAGATATGGCGCAGGGGGTCGGAAGATCGTACCGTCCGTAGTAGTAGCTGAGGGAAAGATCGAAACCCTGCATAAAAGAACTCAGCTTGATCGCATACTGCGAGGATTCATCCAGATTGCGCTGCGGAAGTTCAACCTGTTGTGTGAATCCCTCAAGTGAAACACCGGGTGGAAGGCTCATGCCCGAAGAAAACGCTGAAAGCAGCGCGCTGGAATAACCCGGCGGCGGCAGGCGGGCAGGGGTAAAGGTTGGTACGTACACACACGTAAGGTTAGCGCGTGAGCCATAATAAGTTCCCTGGAAAGCGTCCACGGCGAGGTGCTCTCCAAAGTCCAGCAGTATCTCCAGATTGTTCGGACTGATGTTGCTTGTAGGATTCAGGGCATCAGCAGTGCCCCAGTTAATTATCTGACGACCCAAACGAAGGTCCATGGAGTTGAAGGGAAATGAGTACAGATCCAGGTAAGCTTCACGAAGCTCCACACCGCCGGGGTATGAGCCACTATCTTCCAGGCCCTGAAGCATCGATACTGAATCTATTTGAACGTATCCGAACCCCCTGAATTGCACTTCGCTGAACAAACCGTAATCCATGAAGTTACCGGCGGACAATTTCAGGTTCAATCTGTTCTCACTCCAGGTCAGTTCCTGATCATCGAAAGCAACATGATTCTCTGTCTGTACATAACCGCCGATGGAAATATTTTCCTGAGCGAAAAGAACTGACGTACATATGGCGGGAAGCACAAAGAAGAGTCTCAGCGGAAATTGCAGTGTACTTCTCGTTCTCAACATCGCTCTATTGAATCCGTGTAAGGTATCGCTGTGAGAAGATATCATCGCTCAAACCTGTATCGACCTCAACCTCGGTCATATTCATAATTGTACTGTGACCACTTATTACATCGCTCATCTCTCTTCCCATGGAAACCCAGTAACCCTGGATCTGCTGAATATCATCCTGCTCCAGAACTTTCCACAGATCTCCGCTTCGGTTGTAGTACTCGATTTTTGCTGGATAGAAATTATCCAGCCGAACCCACATTATCAATTTGCTGTACTCGCTGCTGATTCCGGATTTCGGGGTCAATTCCAGAATGTAGTGGGTTTCGGTACTTTCGTTCAAAGAAGGGTCATATTCATCACCGAAGCGAAACGAACTCAGATCATCGTAACTGAAATCCGTACCTGCGAAATTCTGGTTCTCTACATGTGAGGCAATCCTTCGCACGCGACCGAACGCAGGCAGATAGAGGTAATTCACATCATCGGGCAGGCTTAGAAAACCGATTCCTCTCTGGCCTGCGGGAGAAAGGAAGCGCATCATCCGTGAATCAGCACCTTTCTGATAAATTTCCATTTCTCGCACACTCTGGTCACCATCAGCTTCGATCAGGACCATTTCTACCATTGCCTTCAGATCCGGCGCTTCGTTACTGACATCATCGGAATTGCTGAGAATCTGCTCAGCCGAAAGACTCTGTGCAGACGCTCCGGTAGCGAATACGCATGAGAGAACGATAGTCAGTATGGAGTAAAGTAATCGACTCATAATTAAATTCCTTTCATTTGTTTGTTTACGTTCTGATTTTCAGAAACCGGGTTATCATTTTTGGATGTCTTATCTTCTGGAATTCGAGGTGAAGTATGTCTGTTGTTATTCAGTCTCAGGTATTTTCGACTGACCAGGACCAGTGAAGGAAGCAGAGTTAATGATGCAACCATGCTAACCAGCATGGTTAAAGCGATTAGCCATCCGAATCTTTGAATGGGCAGGATGTTCGACCACATCAGGACGAGAAAGCCGAGTCCCACAGTCATGGCGTTCACGAAAATAGACTTGCCAGTGGTACTTATCATGGTTTTCATGGCAGCTTCTTCATCGCCCTGCTTCCTGAACTCCTCCTGAAAGCGTGAAGATGCATGAATAGCGTAGTCGATACCGATTCCAATAGAAATACTCCCGATCATTATCGTGGCGATGTCCAGCGATACTCCCGCAAAACTCATTACACCGAAATTGATGATAACTGTGAACACAAGAGGTAAAGCAATGATCAGACCCATGAGAGGGGAACGAAAACGATACATCATCAATAGGAAAATGAGCATGAACGCAACGCCGAGGCTTATTATCTGACTGTGAATCAATGTTCCGTTAAGCGTTGTGAATACGGGAAGGAAGCCGGACAGGTCAGCCTGGAAGTTAACAGAATCCCCCTGTACACTCTCGAAGAGATCGCCAGGAATTCCTATCTGATTCTCACTCATGGCACAAAGGTCACCTCGAACGTCTTTCCGGAACCTTTCATTTTGAGCAAGGTCAGTGGGAAGGGTCCCAAGCAACTCCGTCAGCCAGTGATTGATCTGAGAGCGCGATTCCGCTTCCGAAACAAACCCGCTGAAACGTTCGGCAACGATATCGAGATTCTCAGGATTATCTTCGTAATAGATTTCGGGTATCGCAGCGGAAACCGCTGCCCTGAAGTCCCGAGGCCCCGAATCGACATGTTCGACTGCTAAAGTCAGGGAGACCACAATAATGTCGATTAACGAATCCGAATCTATTATGATCGGCGCTTCCCACATAAGGTACTCGCGAAACCGGTCCTGCAGCATGCTCATGTCTTCCTCAGACATGGCCTGTGCGGGCATTGACGTAATTTCACGAAGTTGTTCAACAAGATCTGAATATGCTATTTCTGTCAACAGTTCACGGTTAGCTGCGTCATTATAGATATTTTCCGCAACTTCCTGAAGCTGGTAATCTCGGACGATCTCCATTTCATCGGCCGATAACCGGTCGAATTCGATCCTGGAAAGAGTGGTGTTCAGTTCGGAATCAAGATACGAATCAATTTGTTCCGAAGCGCTCACTATGGCTCCGGTATTCAGCGAATTGAATTGTGCGTGAATAAGGGCTTCGTTGTAGTCATCGTTGACAAGACGACTCAGAATTTCCTCTCCTTCAAGCAGGAACAGCAGGTTGGTTATCTGGTCCCTGGTTTCGGGGATCGCCCACCGGCCGGTCATGATGTAATTCAGCTCCACGATAAGGTCGGCAAGAGATTGTGTACTTTCCACATCAGGATGTGATTGTAAGTACTTCTCTACTTTCAGCATCTGTTTCAATACGAGCGGATCCTTGATATCCCCGTTCATAATCACCTGGAAGGGCACCGCACTGTTGAACCTGTCCTTAAGAAGATCAGCTGTGGTTCTGATCTCAGAATCTTCCGGAAAGTACTCCAGAATATTAACTTCGGTATCCAGCTGTGGAATCCGGACAAGACAGATAATTGTCAGGATGCCTGCAATCAGAAGAATCGGAAGCCTGCCGCGAAGTACCAGTTTAGCCTCGAACTTTCCAATCCATGACCTTGGAACAATTCGATTCACCTTGCTTGATGCAGAAACGTGCACAGGCAGTAATGAGCAGACAGCGGGTATCAGGGTCATCGAAAGAAGGGTGGCTGCGCCTACGCCTATTGCTGTGAATAGTCCGAAGTCTGCAATGGCAGTAAGCAATGAACCTCCGATTGAAAGAGAAAGGAACCCGATAAGGGTTGTAACGCCGGTCAGGAAAATAGGGATACCCACATCTTTCAGTGAGATTTTTGTTAACTCAATGCTGCTGATATCTTTATTGGCATCCTCACGATACCTTGCCAGAAAGTGAATTCCGTAAGCCGAACCCACCGCAACCAGTACGATCGGAGTAATATTGGAAACCATAGACAGTTCGACTCCGAACCAGCCCATGGCGCCGATTGTCCATACAGTGGAAATCAACACAACGCTCAGAGGTAAAGTAACCGCACGCAAGTTTCGAAAACCAAGAAAGAGTACCATTATTACAACGAGTATTACGATCGGAATCAATCGAAAAATATCCTGTGTCAGCAAATTGCCTGATTCCTGGATCTGTACAGGGATGCCTCCGTAATAGACCGAATAACCATCTCTCAATCGCTCCACGTTGGCTCTGATCTCTGTTATAAGTTCAGCGTCATCGGCATCCGGATGTGAACGAATAGTGATTAAAGTAATTCGGCCGTCCTGAGAGATAATCTTACCCGCGTACATTTCTTTTCCAAGCGTATACTCGCGGAGGGCTTCCAGCTCCATACTGTCTGTTGGAATATCATTCTTGTTGATCAACCGTTTGATCTCTAATCCGAATTCGGTGTCCCTCATATCAAGAATATCGGTAATACTGGTGACGCTCATTACTCCCGAAACGGTATGGCATGATTCGGTTATATCCCGTATCACTGTGAGAGCTTCATTCGTGAAGATATCTTCACTTTCCACCGCCACCATGATGATGTTGTTCCCGCCGTACTGTTCACTTATATGGTTAAATAGCTGGATTGTAGGATTCTCAGGATCAAGATAGCTGACCATATCGCTGTTGATGACAACCTTGCTGAGTCCGATAGCCATAAAGACAGTAATAAGAACGACCGATACGATGATCGCTATCCGAAACCTGATTACAGATTCTGTAAACCACTTCATGCGTTTTCCTTTATTGTGTTTCGAGACCTTGAAGCAGGATGTCCAGCATCGCGTTGACAGTATCATCAAGATCATCCATCGATTTTCCGATGATAAGGCGCAATTCCATCCCCTTCATGATAATGATCAGCATTCTGGCGGTAGTAAGGATGTCACTGATCCTGAAGACACCGGTATTGATGCCTTCTGAAAGGATTTCCTGAATTGTGCTGTTCTCGAAGTTAGTAAATGTTTCACGTTCCTGTTCAATAAAAGCGTATTGCTCCAGGTATGTCTCGGTCAGAGAAGCGTAGTAGATGCTCAACTCGAATAGTGAACTCATTCGCGTAATAACGTATGCCCGCAGCTTTTCCTGAGGTGAAGCAGCTTGCTGGACCGCCGTGTGCAGCTTCTCTATCAGAGTCTCAGCCTCCTGTCGAATCACAGATGAGAGAATCTTCTTTTTATCCCGGAAATAATAGTAGAGAGAGGATTTGGACATACCCGCTGACTCTGCAATGTCTCTCATGGTTGTTTTGCGTAATCCATATTTGTTAAAAACTCTGATCGCTGCCTGAAGGATTCTCTGCGCTACATCCTTGCTTTGTACAACCACTTGCATTCCCTTTCCAATCTTCGACCAATTTGGTCAACATATACAAACATTTATAGAATTCGTCAAGATTCTCGTGACTTTGAACTGCTCAAATATAAAGTATTAACTGCGTTAGGGGAACCTTGCGGTAGGGTAGTTAAAAGACAATTCTGGAAGATATATCGAGACTTGACTTTGTATGGGAATGGTATTCTTGTAAAAAAAAGCTTAAGCGGATGCTTGAGGCTCTCACCAGGAGCCAGGGTGAAGTAAGAAAATTGCGGATCACCTTAAAAAGTACTGGAGAAAACATGAAAATATTCAGTATCTATATTGTCTTCCTTTTACTATCAAATGCAGCAGCATTTGAATGGATTTCATCAGGACCCGAGGGCGGATTTTTGAAGGATTTTGGATTTCATCCCGATCAGACAGAAATACTGTTTGCAGGCAGTGATGATTCCGGTGGCATCTGGCGAACAATAAATGGAGGTGTCAGCTGGGAACTGGTTACAGCAGATTTTCCTGATATGACAGGATGGAGTATTGTTATTTGTAAGTCCGATCCTTCTATCATTTTCGCCTGTGATTCCTACGCAAGATACGGTCTTCTCAAGTCCACTGATGGCGGATCAAGTTGGATCCAATCGACTTCGGGATTGACATCCACCAGAGAGCTAACCGTTATGCAGCTTGTTCTAGCATCGGAAAACGCCGAATCCCTTTATATCTGCACCGGAATGGCTGATGTTGGTGATCCTCCAAGACCCGGCAACGGGATTTTCAGAAGTACGGATGGAGGTTCGAACTGGATACCTTCAGGATTGCAGGGAACCACTGTTGATTGCATAGCCAGAGATGGAAACGGCACTCTTTTTGCGGGAACCGACGGAAATGGTGTCTGGAAATCATCTGACGGGAATTCCTGGATACATATAGATGGAATACCGGATGGTTTTCAAGTTTGGCAGATAGAAGCGGAAGAATCGTATGTGGCTGTCGCCACATTTGGAGCAGGTGTATTCATCAGCACTAATTCTGGTATCGATTTTACACAGTATTTCGATACAAGTTACTGCATGGATCTTTCCATAGCAGAATATGATCCGGTACTCGTTCTTTTTGCCGCAGTAGACACAGGTATTTTCCGTTATTCATCCAGTTCCGGATCATGGACCAGTGTTATATCTCCGCCATTGTCCGATTCACTGATAGTGATGGGTATTTCCTCTGAATTCCAGAGAGTGTTCTGCAACGAGTTCGCGAACAGTCCTGTTATCCGCTCGTCCGACTCAGGCCAGTCATGGAGTTATGCACAAAGTTCGCCGATGGCGGTGTTTCTCAGCGGAATTGCCGTTGATCCCACCGATTCGGGACACTTCTTTTCTTCAAGTCTTGGCAGTTACGCGAACGCCTGGAATATCTCCGCTCTTTATGAAACCTGCGATTCAGGGCAGTCCTGGGCTTCCGTAGGACCTGCAGCACATGGAACAGTTGTTCTGTTTTCGTCATCAGGAGAACTGTTTCTTGGAACCTTTCGCAATGGTCTTTACAGAAGCGATGATTACTTTCAGACATGGGAAAATGTAAGACCGGGAGACAAGGTCATCTTCGATATTACCATCGACCCGGATAACTCCGACCTGATGCTTCTTTCGGAATATGATCTGTCCGCACCATCGGTAGGTATTTACAGAAGTACAGATGGGGGCGGAACATTCGATCCGGTTCTTTCAGACCTCTGCAATGCATGCCTTTTCGGTGCGAATTCCGGTTACGCCTGGGCCGGAATGACGGATGGATTGTACAGAAGTCAGGATGATGGCTTAACATGGAATCCATGGATGTTGTCGGGTCATGTTATAGTGACGCTCTGTGAATATGGTACCTGTCTGCTTGCGGGAACGGAACAGGGGAGAATCTTTCTGCTCACCGAAGACAGCCAGCAGCAGGAGATTACAGGTTCATGGAGTCAGCCTGTCAGACAGACGGGATTTCTAGTGACCGGAGATACGCTTTACGCAACGTTTAATGGTGCTGAAATGGACTCAACGTACGTGCGGCATGGCGGCGTATGGATGACAGCGGATATGGGACAGAACTGGACCGATCTGACAAATGGAATGACCGTTACCCATGTTTACGGGAAACACCCGATTGCGGTTACTGAAGCGGGAATAACGGTATCTACCTACGGTGGAGGTTGCCAGATCCTTACAGGATGCTCCGGTATAAACGAATCGGAGATTTTAACTGCAAACAGTATTCATATAATTCCTAATCCTGTATCATGTAACGCTGAGATAAACTTCCGGCTTCCCGCTCTTTCCGACTCGGTGAAACTTCTCATTTTTGATTGTTCCGGAAGGCTTATCTTCAGCAGTGAAATAACTGATCTTGATGATGTATACGGGTCGGTGATATGGGATTGCCGAGATGAATCAGGACATGGAGTTTCGCGAGGTATCTACCACTGCATTGTGAAACCGGTAACCGGACCTTTACTTGCTGGTAGAATGGTTGTAATCTGACCGGAATCTTTATCAAATCAAAATCAGTTTAATCACTTCACTGAGCCCAGGACCGGTTGCTGTGAACATCACAGAGAGGCATAAACCTCAATACCATAGATCCATCACATTTTTCCATGCCTGAGGATCGTGATGATAAGAAAGAATGCCATTACTGCTGCAACTATAAATCCTGCAAGTCCAATAATCGGTATATTATTCCATTTAGGAGGTACACCTGACAGCACGATTACCGAAGAGCCTATCACAAGAGATGCGACAAGGATTGCGAATGAGAGTCTGTTGCTGATTTTATCGAATGTGGACAGCATAGTCTCAAATCCTCTGTGTTCCAGCTGTATCTGCGCTTTTCCCCTGGCAATCTGTTTGAGGATGGTACTGGTTTCCTGCGGGATTTCCTTAAGAAGCTCTGCCGATTCACGCGTCACATCAAAAAGATCTTTGAAAATACGTTGAGGAAGCAGTTTCTCCAGTTTGATCCGGGTGAGAAACGGTGTCATAGCTTCCTCGTATTTGAATCCCGGGTCAAGCTTCCGTCCCAGCGCCTGTGATGCAGCAATAGCTTTCATCATTATATAAAAATCGGGAGGAATTCGTAGACGATATCTTGTTATAACTTTCATGACATTTGTCAGAATCTGGCTCAGATCCAGATCTTCCAGATCGCTGAACAGGTAGCGATCAAGTAACTCGGATATGTTGTTCTCAAGGTTTTTCCGGTCGGGCTCCCGGTCGCAGTCAACGATTCTGAGCAAAGTGTCCGTCAACCTTATTTCATCGTTCTTTACAGCATAAGTGGCAGCATCCACAAGAGACTCCATCTGTTTTCTGCTAACGCGGCTCATCATGCCGAAGTCAAGATAGCAGATAACATTGTTTTCGAGGAAGAGAACGTTTCCGGGATGAGGGTCCGCATGAATGAATCCGTGAACGAATACCTGCTTCATCATGAGGTCTGCTCCACGGGCTGCAAGAAGAGCTGTATCAAGACCGGACTGTTCCAGCAGACTGATCTCAGATGCTTTGATTCCTTCAACGTATTCCATTGTCAGAACACGCTGGGAAGACAATTTATGGAAAACCTCAGGCACATGTATCGTTTCCTCGTCAGCGAACTGACTTGCGAATCTTTCCATGTGGGCGGCTTCCAGGGAGTAGTCCAGTTCCTTATCTATCATCCTCGAGAATTCGTCGACTATTCTGGTTGGCTGCTGCAATTCCCATTCTTCCATGTGCTTCTCGGTAAGTGTTGCGAGGTGACGAAGTATTTTAAGATCGACCTGGATTATTTTAAGGATCCCGGGTCTTTGGATCTTGACCACAACATTATGTCCATCTGGCAGCTGCGCACGGTGGACCTGTCCAATAGAAGCTGCCGCCAGAGGGATTTCATCAAAATTCTTGAATATCTGCTCAAGCGGAGAACCCAGCTCTGTTTCTATGGTATTTCGCACAAGATCAAAGGAAAAGGGAGGAACATTATCCTGCAGCTTCTCAAACTCCCTGATCAATTCCGGTCCGATCAGATCAGGTCTTGTGGACAGGATCTGACCTGCTTTTACAAAAGTCGGGCCGAGTTCCTCAAGGGCTTTCCTCAAACGGGCTTCCCGGGACAGCTTCGATATCTTCTCTCGCTCAGGTTTACGTGAGACTGCCCTGAGCAAATTCTCGATAATACGTTCTCCGCGAATCCTGCTGAAGATATCCCCGAAACCGTACTTCATCAGCACTGTCAATATTTGACGGTATCGCGACAGGTATTTGTGTGATCGGCTCAGGTTGCTCGCAGGTCGAAAACCGAATGTCATGTACACCTATTCAGGTTGCAAGTATAGATCAATATCAAACAGGTTCTGCGGCTAAGGAAATATCGTTACTTTTTCTTCAACTCGTCGATTTTCGCTGAAAGATCCGCGATGTCATCCTTTGTAGCTATATTCATTGACGATATAACCTTATGAACCTGTTTCTTTATTTTTTCCTCATACTCCTTTGATGATTCCTCGGCTTTGGAAATGAGCTCTTTTGCCAGCTTCTTGCCTTCCTCCTGTGTGAGCTGTCCTTTTTGAACAAGCTCTTTTGCGAATTCCTCCGCTTTTTCCGCTGTAAGTACAGCAAGTCCCATTCCGGTGAGCATGGTTTTTCTTATAAGGTCAAACATGAGTTTCCTCCTTTAGTTATTCGAATCCAGTTCGATTTCCGGATTGAGATCGGTCAGATTCCACAATCCACCATAGTACGATGTTATATCTGATCGCGTGTGCCCAAGAAGTTTCTGAGCGATCTTGAGGTCGGCACCTGATTCAAGGAGATGTGCCGTGAACGAATGTCTGAGTGTTCTGGGGGTTGCCTTTTTATTAATACCTGATGCCACAAGGGCAGCTTTGAAGAACTTGGTTACTGCTCTGGTCGTCAGAGGGTTGCCCTCAGACCCGGTGAATACATAACAGGAGGGTTTTCTGCTTTCGATGAGGAATTGTATCGGGGATCTAAGAATTTCAGCTAAAATCGTTTTACGGTTCCGTCTCTTCCCGGTGCCTCTGACATTGATAGTGAGATTTTCAAGGTTCAAATCACCCACAAGGAGGTTCACAACCTCCGATGTTCTAAGCCCGGCTGTATATGTAAGAAGTATCATCAGCTTGTGTTTCATGTCTCTGGTTGCGCTTGCGATTCTGCTTATTTCATTACCTGAAAGGATGACCGGGGGTGCTTTTCTGATGGCTGGTCTGTTGATGTCTCTGATGAGAACAGAGCGGTGAATCACTTCGGTGTACAGGAAATTCAGCGCATTGACAGCCTGATCAACAGTTGACCTGGAGCGTCCGGATTTATTCAGATACGCGATGTATGTTTTTATTTCCTTTACACTGAGTTCCGAAGGAAGCTTCGGCGAAACCGTTTCAAGAAAAGCTTTGAGCTGACCAAGATAAGCCCTGATTGTATGAGGACTGTAATGAGTCGAATGAAGAATCCGCTCGACATCTTTGTAGATGTTATCTAATTTACTAAGAATACCGGGTTTCAAAACTCAAAGCCTCCAGGATTTCCATTTACTATTTTGTCAGGCATCACGATAGTGTTCCTCCCAGATAGGGTCAAGCTGAGATGAAATTTCAAGATCGTATTTCTTCATTGCCTGAATATAGTCATTATCCCATAGTGATTCAGCAGCTGAGGTTCCGGCAGGTACAGCAGATGTTTTCAGTATCAGTTCACGCGCCTTTTCGTGGTGATCGCGAATGAAGCAGGGGCGGATCTCGTTGCCTCGTTCATGAGGGGGTTTCATATAGTTGTAGGAGAGCTGCCAATCCCGAACTCCTGTAAACAAATCCGAGAAAAGTGCATCGCTGAGAGGTCTCTTTGCTGATATGAGATCATGTATATTGTCTTTCCAGTACGGCACAAATACGCATGGGTATATATTGCCGTTCCAGTCAATATAGAGATATCCTCCCTCGCGACCACCGGCGATACACCCTGAAGAGAACGGTCCACCGTTCCAGAAATCGGCCAGGAACAGATGTCTCTCGTAAATAAGTTCCTGTTCACGAATCCACATCCTGCGTCTTACCTCGGGAGATACCTGTTTTTCGGTATCAATTCCCCTGCCGATCGGCATGTACTGGAACAGCCATTGATACAATGCGCCCTGTTCATCGAAGAAGAAATCGATCATCTCATCAGATATCAGCATTTCCGCGTTTTCAGGCACCGCTGTTGTGGATATACCGAAGGGCACACCGTTATTTCTCAGGTTTTCAAAGGCTTTCAGGATTCTCTCGAATGTACCTTTTCCGCGGCGATAATCCGTTTCTTTCTCAAAACCTTCAACTGAAATAGCCAGTGTAATATTGCCGGCTTCAGCAAGGCGCTCCGCCGTTCTGTTGTCAATCAATGTTCCGTTTGTGTATACGAGGAAGTACTGATCGGGGTTCCGGGATGCGATCTCAATAAGATCTACTTCCTTGTCGCGCCATAGAAAAGGTTCACCTCCCGACACAACTGTGAACCAGCTTCCCCAGCGGTCCCTCTTCTGGTCAATAACCCACTGGAAAGTTTCAGCGGAAAGCGAGGGAAGATCACATGGGGCGCTTGAGGCATAGCAGCCTCTGCATTTTAGATTGCATCCGCCGAACGGTGATATTGTGAGGAACCCTGGTGGGCAAATACCATGTTCTTCTTTGAATGAAACAACTTCAGGTCTGCTGCTATAAGGTGCAGCAAGGTTAGAGAGCAGAACATCCATCAAACGTTTCCTGACATTGGGAGAACCCTGTTCGTACGCCTTGAATGCGGATCTGACAAGATTTGATACGATACATACCTTGTCTTTTCGCTCACGAAATGGACCATATTTAATAGAGTCAGCGCTCTTCACAAAGAGCGTTTGAGCCACCTTTTCAGCGAGTGGGACAGTAAGTTTCCATGCACCGGACTTGCTCGAAAGGTTAATAGCATGTTCCGTTGCTAACAAGGATAATTTTTCAACTATTCCATTCTTCATTTTTCCACCTTTTTATGTTAAACACAATTTTCACGTTATCAAAAGTTCTGATAATATGGATATTATAGCATATTCATTTGACTTGTCAATAAGCGGAAAAACCATGGAATGCAGGAAGGTGATATACATTTGTAAATCATTCTTGAATTCCCAAGGGCATACCGGAACACGATTCGCACAGTAACCAGCAGGGGAGATGGGAAGGTGTAGTTAAAACAGGTTGAGTTAACCCGGAAGCACGGATTATCACGAACTCGCGTCAACCAGTGAATTTCATCCCTGTAAATTCCCAGGAAGGAAATTATGCGAATCCTAGCGATGGGGGATCACTGGGACCGGAGGCTACTGACTGAACGGAGTCTCAGAAAGTTGCTTGGGCGATAGGTGGAAGCCCTACTCGATTTCAACTCCAGTATTACCTTGAGCATCAGTCTTGATGAGATAGACATCACGCCCCCCGGCACCGAAAGATTCAGTGAATCCTACAATTATGTAGCCTCCATCCCGAGTCTCTTGAACAGAATAGCCATAATCCCAATCTGAGTTGTCGTAAGTCCTTTCAAAAGTGATCACTGCTTCGGCAGGAGATGTAAGGATAAGGGCTTTTATAATCACAACCACACCCAGGATACTCTTGTACATTAAGATGCCTTATCTTTCTTTTTATTATTACACATTGATCACTCTATGTTAATATAGGTAAGACATTATTTTTCTACCGGTAATCAGTGTAGTGGGCGAGGAGTTTATATATATGAAAGTACTTCAGTTAGTTAAAGATATAGCAGGTTGAAGCAGAGGGAACCAGTATGGTAATCGATATTAAATGGATTATGGTCAAGACAGATACGGGCAAATCTATGTGATTAGATCGGACAAGTGATCCCGTTAATTCTGTAGAGCCGGTAAGTGACCAGAAGTGGGTTCGAGTGGATAGATAATGGCGCCTCGACAGTGTCTCCCAGCGAACCATACTATGGTTTGATACAACTAGTTCTAATCAAATAAAACGCAAACCGAAGAAGACTTTCCGGAATCCCATCATTCTGGCTCGTGAGATGTCCCTGATAATGGAGATGGAAGAATTGAGTCGGGCTGATCTTGCCCGAAAACTTGGTTTATCCAGAGCAAGAGTAACACAGATGCTCAATCTGTTGAAACTGCCTGACAGCCTTATCTCTGAAATAGAGGAGATGGGTGATCACTGGATCAGACAATTAGTTACTGAAAGACAATTGCGGAGGTGATTGTCCACGTCTGATTACTATCCTTGACTCATCTTCAAGCGAAGATGTATACAAATTAAGGTATTGAAATACAAGGAAATGGAGAATTTAGAACCTACATTCCGCACTTGGCGAAGAGTGAATTTATGAATTTAATCCCCAGATCTATTTTCATCAGGCGTATCCTGACGGGTCCATTCCAAGGAGTTTGAGAATCTGTCTCTGAAGAGTGGAGAGTTCAATCGGAAAC
>JAUVLV010000025.1 GCA_030600545.1 Candidatus Aegiribacteria sp.
TGCTCACTCCACATGGTATCGAAGAGGTGCAGCTCAAGCGGCGTCGGCATCCTTTTAACGTATCCGGCAAGCTTTTCGGCTTCCTCAATCGTCATGGCCAGGTTGCGATGCCGTATGACTTCTTTCAGTTCATCCCTGAGATTCATCAATCCCTCTCACTAATACCTGAAGCAAGTTCTGAATTCAAATCAAATCTGATCTGGCGCTCCAATTGAGGAAATGTAGGCTTTTTCGTCAAGATTCTTAAGAACATTCTCCAGGCTTTCCTCACTGTCAGTATCCACTACCAGGTATCTTAAACGGATTGAACCCAGGAAATCTCCTGCATCATTCTGAAGCTTTGGAAGATCATCCAGCAGTCTTTGCATTACATTTTCCATACCATCCTGGTCGGTTCCAGGAAGAAGCATTGTGATTTTGTCCGTTCCCGTGCGAAGGGCTATATCGATGTTCCTCATCGTTGCTTTCAGGTGATTGGCTCCTATAGACATGAACTCCCTTGCCCTGAACCTGTCATCCATACTGCCCCGTTCGATAACTAGATCCACAACAGCCAGCGGACTGTCAAATCTTCTTACGCGTTCCAGCTCCTGCGTGAGGACAGGCTTCAGCCTTCCCTTGCCGGGCAATCCGGTGTCAGGGTCCATATCCGCGGCAGATTCGAACCTTCCGAGAAGCCGTATTCCCTCGAGAGCCGCGGCACCAACCGCTGCAATCGAGACCAGTCTTTCCTTCGGTAACGTAGCTGATATAGGGACATCGATAAGACAGATTACCCCGTAGAGAACTCCCTGGGACATCATAGGTGCTGCTATATCAGGCAGAAAATCAGGTATGGCTGTTTTTTCCAACCTTTTTTTGGTTAGCTCGCTCTCCTTCTCAAGATTCTTTTTTTCAAAGACTATTCCTGTTTCCGCAACGAATCCTACGTGTCCGTCCCCCACATTTACAACCAGAGGCTGTTTCAGTATATTTTCAAGACCTTCGGAGTAAACCAGCCCAAGTTTTCCGCCCCTTACGTCTGCCAGGAAAACAGCAATTTTCTCACAGCTGGCAAGCTTTTTCATCGCTCTCGATAAAAGCTTGGCCAGTTCGTCAGGTGTCCTGGCCGCGAATACCTGCTTAACGATCTCCGGGAAAATGATCGCCAGATCCCTGTGCTTCTTCAAATCGAGATCAAATCTCGTATGTAATGCATCAGCTTCCTGTTGCTGGTATCGAAGAGAAGTTATGTTACTCTTCAGTGAGCTTATCCGTTCTTCGAAATCCTTAACCTTCCTGCTGCTCAGGCTTGCAAGAATGATCCACATCAGCAACAAACCGGCTACAAATCCTGCTATAATACCTGGTATCATTTATATCACCCTCTCTGGAAAATCACTGAGTCTCATTTCTAAAGACCAAGTCTGTCAAGAGTATTATTCTCATTCCGGAGGTGATACTCAAGGGTGCATCTTCTGTCGATTTCCTCACCGTTGATATACTCCCCGATTTTGGGATCATTCTTTACCATATCCAGTAATCCATTCTTGCTCTCCATTGCGCTCATCGCTACGTTCTGAACCAGCCTGTACGCTTCCTCTCTTGTAAGACCCGCATCGATAAGCATCAGCAGAATCGTCTGGGAGAAGAATCTGTCACCTGCGGAATTGATATTATCGGCAACAGTTCTCGAAAAGATCCTCAGGCTTGATATCAGCGAAACCGCCTTTCTGAGCGCATACAGGGTTATGCCGCAGGCATCGGGAAAAATGAACCGCTCAGCGGACGAATGGCTGATATCACGTTCGTGCCAGAGAACCGTATTCTCAAGGGATGGTATAAGGTATCCTCTCAGCATTCTGGCAAGACCGCAAAGTCTCTCACTGATAATAGGATTCCTCTTGTGAGGCATGGCGCTTGAGCCTTTCTGACCTTTCCCAAAGGATTCCTCAACCTCTCCTACTTCCGATCTCTGAAGGTGCCGTACTTCTGTCCCGAACCTTTCCATTAATCCGCCAATGGCAGCAAGGGCATAAATGAAATCCGCGTGTCTGTCCCTGGCCACAACCTGAGTGGCAACATTCTCGATCCCTATTCCCAGCTTACCGCATACGTACTCTTCAACTGCAGGATCAAGATGGGCGTAAGTTCCAACCGCACCGGATATTTTACCCACGCAAGCCGATTTCAACCCGTCTTCAAGCCGTTTCCGCACTCTTGAGTATTCAGAATAGAAACCGGCGAACTTCAAGCCCAGCGTTGTTGGTTCAGCGAACATACCATGACTTCTTCCGATGCACAGAACTCCACGAGTCCTCTGGACAAGACCCTTAAGGGCTTCTCCAAGAGCATCCAGCTCATCCATGATGAGTTCTCCGCTGTCCCTTATCTGCGTGGCAAAGCACGTATCGAGTATGTCACTCGATGTCATGCCGTAATGAATATGTCTGGACTCGGGTCCAAGGCTTTCCGATACGCTGGTAAGGAAGGCAATAACATCATGGCGTACAGTGTTCTCAATCTCGGCAACACGATCTGCATCAAAGGAAACTTTCTCCTTTATTTTTTCAAAATCCTCTGCAGAAACAAAGCCTGATTCAACCCTCGCCTCAACGGCCAGCAGTTCGATCTGAAGCCATCGGGAATACCTGGATTCCGTTGACCAGATATCCCTCATTTCTGGAATTGAGTAACGTTCAATCATTAAGACCCCTTCTGATAACCCGTAATATAACTATCCAATCACACTGAATATAAAAGCAAAAGAATCATTTAAGGTATTCAGCATCCCTGGTAAGTAATTCATCAGGGAAGCTCCGTCCCGGAAGTCAATGGGCTGTAAATCCAGGCAAATAAGGACATATGTGGAACGTAAATCCTGTACCAGTCATCAATACCGCCAGTAACCTGCAGGGAATCGCCCTCCTGAACCTGTCCAAGTATCGAAAAGCCTGTTCCAGGGCCGGATCGAAGATTTACAAGGTTACCTGTTACTGTGATCAGATTCCACACAACATGAGCCTCACTCCCATTTGCTTCTTCAGGTATCACAATCCGATTATCAGTACATGAGGAAAACGTAAGATAAACAAACAGCAGGCAGGCAGATATAGTTATTCTATCAGTTAACATCGTTACCATCCTGTAATACATACTAATACCGGAAGAACTCCGGCGGTAAACAAGCTTCCATCCGCAATTACTCGTTTTGAAAGCTCCAGGGGAAAGGGAGTTCTTGCGAGGATAAGAAAACCCGCCGCAAGGCTCAGCAGTCCTGGAAAAAAGGCTGCGGTACTATAGGGAAGATAACCGGATACGATACCTGCTACAAGAAGAACCGATGCAAGTGAAAGGCACAGCCAGAACAATACAACACTTCTGGACTTTCCGACATGGATAGGGATAGTATCCATTCCCATCAGAGCATCTCCTTGCAAATCAACAATATCTGTTAGAAGGCACCTGCTTAGAAATAGAAAGAATAAAGCTGCCGCCCAGAGCATCGTTCCAGGTGTAACAAATTCACCTGCAGATATATATCCGGGCAGAAAAGTAAGCAGAAAGGACCATGCTCCGGCAAACAAAAGGTCCCTGGAACCGGGAAGAGACCTTAATCCCCCGAGCGGGTATACTTTACGCATCAGCGGTATGGAATACAACAGGAAAAGTACAAGCATCACTCCCAGAATAACTGGCCAAAGTGGATTAAGAAAGACTGATAACACAAGGGAACCAGCAAAAGCTATCACCGAAATAACGGTAAGAAGCATACGGTGAATCCTTATGAATTCCTGCCTCCTTAACCTGGACGGGCGAGAGTATTCGGATTCAAGCACAGAGGTTAAAGTATGAACCGCATACAGGAAAAGCGATGCAGCCATTACAGGCATCAGCCAGTTCACGATATTCAGAATGCATGCTCCGGCAGCTCCCAGTACGAATGTTACGGGCAAAACGTGGAAATTACCGAAAATCGCGTTCTGAATGAATTTCCGGATTTGTCCCGTTCTCAGACCTCCGCCCTGGATTTCAAGAAGCTTTTCCCTGACTTTCCTGATACTCCAGCTTGGCGTGGATGCTCCGGAGGTCAAAAGCACGTTTTCGTATTGTTCCAGTTCATCAGCATCGAGTTCTTCGTATGTTTCAATATGATACGAAGGCAGTCCTTCCTCACTGGCTATCTCCACGAGCCTTGCGGTATTCGCGCTGTTCTTTCCTCCTACAACCACAACACAATTCGCCTTATCGCACAGTTGCCTCAACTCATCCTGACGGAGGCTGGTTGAATTGCAGATAGTGAAAGCGTATTCCAGTTCTGGAAACTTCTTCTGAAGGGCATTTTTCGTTCTCTCGAATGCTTCCGTATTCTGTGTAGTCTGGGACAGGAGAAACGGTTTTGAGATACCGGATAGAGTCGAAATTTCATCCGGTCCTGAAATGACCTGCGCTTTTTCTCCGCTGTACGACAGTATTGATCTTACTTCCTGGTGCGAATGGTCACCCAGTATGATTACATCGTATCCTTCCTGGCATTTCTTCTTCGCTATCGCAAGTACTCTGCCAACCCTGGGACAGGTCAGGTCCCTTATCTTCAGGGGAAGCTGGTTCAATTGCGTACATTTCTCCAGTTCGGTTCCATGGGTTCTGAGAAAAAGAGTGCCCCGGTCCATTTTCTCCGGAGTCATACATATGCTTACTCCCCGTTTCTCAAGGGCACGCAACACCTGTGGATTGTGAACCAGTTCGCCGTAGACCGCGTATGGATCACCACCTTTCCGCAGCTCGGAAAGGACCATATCAACAGCCCTGCGAACACCCCAGCAGAATCCGGCAGTATGTGCGGTGATTACGCTCAAGAACCTTCTCCCTTTAAAGATATACGCATCCGCGTTTAACATAGCAGAGGACGGAGAGAACTGAAAATAGAATCGAGAAGGCAGCAGGATAAACACGCCGCCAGAACCCAAAGCCTGTTAGAATCGGGTTATCTGATGGAACCCTTGATTGCTCCCCAGCTTCCTGTTTCCAGTGAAACCGGGAATACTCCATCTGCTCTGAAGAAAGCGTTAATCTCGTATCCCGCCTCCTCCACTGGATTCCATACAGTCAGGTCAGTGCTGTGAAAACTGTGGGGCGTTCCTGTCCAGTTGTCGAATTCATCGTAAATTACGGATGGAAGACCTTTTGTTGAATATACTGTGGTATTCGCTATCATCCAGAAGTTTGCTCCTGTTGATAAAGGTATTGAATAGTTCACGATTACAGGTGCATTGTGAAGTGCGGTGATAGTATCGGATGCGAGCCTTATTATGGGTATATCAGCGTCACCGGTCCAGAGTTCTACAACAATCTGATCGGTATCCCACGGAAAGTTAACATGCTCGTAAAACCACCATTCGGTGTAGTTACATTCAAAACCTGTTGCAACGGGCATGAAATCCGTAACATCGAACCATGTTCCGTAATAATTTATTCCAGGCCATACCCAGGCAGAATTTCCATCATCGTACTGGAGGATGTCATCGGTTCCGCCTGTGACAGGATCTTCTACACGATAACTGCCTGTTGCGAAAGCAGAAGCAGTTACAAGAGCAAGAACAACGAGCACCTTTTTCATTTATTTCCTTTTCAGTTGCTTAAGTTACAGAGTAACATAGACAATCTAATCATGCCTATGTGTATATTTGCTGTCAAGCTTGAAAGATGCGGGTTTCAGATTATTTCAGAGCTTTATTTTTCTCATCGCGTCCCTGTATTTCGCGGCTGTTTCAAAATCAAGTTTTTCCGCAGCTTCCAGCATCTTTCTCTCTATATACATCACAACTTCCTCAGGAGTTCCAGGGATGTTCCCGGTGATTTCCCTGTCTTCCTCGGATGACCTGAAAATATCCGCGATACTGGTTGCGCTGATTATCTCCCTCCGGGATTTTCGTATACTCTCAGGTGTAATGTTATTATCCTCATTATATTCAATTTGAATAGTCCTTCTTCTTGCGGTCTCACTGATCGCGAATTCCATGGAATCGGTAATTCTGTCAGCGTACAGAATAACTCGACCGGCCATATTTCTCGCTGCTCTTCCGGCTGTCTGGATAAGGCTGGTTCTTGACCTGAGGAACCCTTCCTTGTCAGCGTCCAGAATCGCGACCAGGGAAACTTCCGGCAGATCAAGCCCTTCCCTGAGAAGATTCACACCGATCAGAACGTCAAAATCCGCCAGCCTCAGTTCTCTCAGAATTGAAACTCGTTCAAGGGCATCAACCTCACTATGAATGTACCTGGAATTGATGGACAGATCCTGGAAGTAGGAAGTCAGCTCTTCAGCCATTTTCTTTGTCAATGTGGTAACCAGTACTCTTCCACCGGATTCAACAGCATTTCTTACCTCACCAACGAGATCATCTATCTGGTTCGATGCAGGTCTTACCTCCATATCAGGGTCCACAAGCCCGGTGGGTCTTACAATTTGCTGTACTATCCTGGCAGAACGTTCAAGCTCGTATTCGGCGGGAGTAGCGGACATGCATATCTTCTGCCCTGTGATATCAATAAATTCTTCAAGATAGAGGGGACGGTTATCCAGGGCCGATGGAAGACGAAAGCCATTATTAACAAGTGTTTCCTTTCTTGACCTGTCGCCTTTGTACATTGCGGACAGCTGCGGGATTGTCCTGTGTGATTCATCGATGAAGACAAGCATTCCTCCCTCGGGGAAGTAATCAATAAGACAGGCCGGACGTTCCCCTTCTTTTCTGCCTGAAATATGTCTGCTGTAATTCTCAACTCCGCTGCAGTAACCAGTTTCCGCAAGAAGTTCTATATCGTATCTGGTTCTGGACTCAAGCCTTTGAGCCTCAAGGAGCTTACCTTTACATCTGAAATCGGCCAGAGTCTCCTGCAGCTCCTTCTCTATTTTGCCTATGGCAAGGTTCAGGTCCCGCTCGGATGTTACGAAATGCCTGGCGGGGAATATGTTAATCTCCTGCAAATCTTCAAGTACCGCACCGGTCAGATGATCGATTTCCTGTATGCTGTCTATCCTGTTTCCGAAGAACTCCACCCTTGCAGCCATATGGCCATAGGCAGGTACAACATCCACAACGTCTCCGCGGACCCTGAACTTCCCTCTTGTAAGCGCCACATCATTTCTGGAATAACGCATTTCCACCAGTTCCATCAGGAACCGCCCCTGATCGAGTTCCATCCCCCTTCCAATATTCAAACTGCCCGAAGCGAACGTGGAGGGGTTCCCAAGGCCGTAAATACAGCTGACTGATGCTACTACGATCACGTCTTTCCGGGAAAGAAGTGATGTGGTTGCCCTGAGTCTCAGCCTGTCCAGTTCCTCATTGAGGTCGGCATCTTTTTCAATGAATGTATCGGTGGTAGGAATGTAGGCCTCTGGCTGGTAATAATCGTAGTAGCTTACGAAATACTCTACTGCCGCGTCGGGGAAAAAACCCTTTAGTTCGCTGTAAAGCTGAGCGGCCAGGGTTTTGTTATGGCTGACAACCAGAACGGGTTTACCAATTTCCTGGATAATCCCCGCCATTGTAAAGGTTTTGCCCGAACCTGTAACACCAAGAAGGGTTTGCCACTGGTCTCCTTCCCTGAGCCCTCGCGTAAGCTCTCTTATGGCATCTGGCTGGTCTCCGGATGGCTGAAATTTGCTTACAAGGTTAAAGAGCGGCATTCATCCTTTCAGCGCGGACAGTGTAATCTCGAAAGCAGAAGCAGGACGGGAAATACCCCAATTATCAAGAACCTCCGGGTGCAATTCGCCGATTACACCTGAAATTCTGCCATCGATGTTAACAGCGGCACATCTTCCTGGAATGAACCGATCGTCATCTGTATCCTTAAGTGAAAGTTTCAGTTTTCTGGCATGGCAAACTGAACCGATGATGGAATGAATGTTTCCAAAATCGGCCTTATTGCCACAGACAAGACAGGTAAGTAATACTTTTGTTCGGCAGTAACCTTCTTCACCGGCGGTGAGAACTTCCCCGGTCTCGAATATTCTATGTGGATACGCGGCATGAGCACTGGTACTTTCCACTTCCAGAAGGCCTGGAAGAAGAGTATTCCTGACCACATCGTATTCCGCTGTCATCGGGTTCGCTATGCTCACCGGGCTGTTCGGCGTTCGCGTTAGTGCCGTTACCTTTTCCCTGCTTGTCAGAACAGGGCGAAGAATCTCTTCACAGTCCATCCCGATAAGAAGAAGCCTTACCGCATCCGCGAGATCTTCTATGGGAGCACACTTCCCCAGAGTGAACTGCTCAGGAAGAAGAGGTTCAAAGGAAGAAAGCCCCATTGAGATGGCAATATCTTCGATCATGTCAACTGCGTGAATACCATCTCTCCTGTAAGGTGGCAGTACACCTGTTATCCCGGTCTCATCAAGCTTCACAGATGTATAATCCATCTGCTGAAGCGCTTCCTGAGCTGTTTCAGGAGATATGTCCACACCCAGAAGTTTCCTGATGGAATTCATGGACGCGGTCATCTGGTCACTGAAAATAACCGGCGATACGACTGTTTTCCCGGGATAGGGTTCAGGATAGTTCACTCGTATGGGAAGGATTTCTGCTCCCCTGTCCTGAAGGTTGCATGCCAGTATGGTTGCCGAAAGCTGAACCGTATCCCAATCGGTGCCCGTAACCTCGCAGAAAAGCCTGGAATCGCCTGCGCTGACTCTTCCCGTCGTTTGGCTATTCAAAACCGGCGGAAACGAAAGGACGTTTCCACCGCTGTCCTCAAGCAGGGGCATCAGATCAGCACCGTCAAGAAGATGGGCATAGGTTCGGCCGGTTTCTGTCTCATCCAGTATTTCCGAAAGCGTCATTTCCTGATCGAAGCCCAGTGGGACAAAGGAAGTATCTGTAGAAACGGCCCGGTACTTAATGGGAAACTCAATTTCATCCAGGAGGTAAAACCCGGCACCGGCAGTTTTTCTGTTCCTTCCGAAGGAGGCGGCCAGTTTCTCCTGAACATCGATCAGCGCATCAAGTTCCCTCTCATCGGGAGCCCACCCGCATGCGGTGAAGGCCGCGACAAAAGGTCTGATCTTTGCAAGCTCAGTGTCAACGAAAATCTCCATATCCGGCTCAGGCAATTCTGCCAGATGTTTCTCAGCCCCGGTATTCCAGCATCTGAGGGCCCTTGCTACGCCCTCAACACACCACAGATCCGGCCTGTTGGTATCGTTGAGTTCTATCTTGAGCTTATTCCCCTCCGACGCGTCTATTTCACCCTTAACCAGAGAAAGGAGGTCCGCCAGTTTTTCGTCACCCGGATCTTCGATGCGAGCCATTGTGAAAAGATCCTGCCTGCTGACTTCTATCTTAGGCATTTTCATTCGCCTTTCCTTTTAGAAGGCGATCCGGCAGAACCCTGATTCCCCTCAGCCTTGACAGGTCAGGAGTTATCAGGTCGCGGATATCCTCAAGTCCCATGGCGAGCATTGCCATTCTGTCCAGACCCAGCCCCCATGCTATCACAGGTACGTCAATACCGAGAGGCTGGCAGACTTCGGGCCTGAAAAGACCTGCTCCTCCGCCTTCAACCCATCCCAGAACCGGATGCTTGATATGCATCTCAACTGAAGGCTCAGTAAAGGGAAAATATCCCGGGAGGAATTTGTAATCGGATGCCCCTGCTATTTCTTCAGCAAAAAGTTTGAGAAGACCGAGAAGATGCCTCATATTAATATGTTCACCAAGAACTATACCCTCCACCTGAAAGAAATCCGGAAGGTGGGTGGAATCAACCTGATCGTACCGGAAACATCTCGCGATACCGAAATACTTTCCAGGAATCTTTGGATTCGAAGCCATTGCCCTTGCCGACAGCGCAGTTCCCTGCGATCTGAGAATGGCCTGAAGGGATTGTTCACGGCTGAAACTGTAACCCCAGCCCCTTCCACCGGTATTACCACCATTCTCATGAACTTCAGCAACTCTTTTCTCCAGCTCCCTTTCGGGAGGAGGAACTTCGATGCCCTCATTCAGATAATAGACATCGTGGATATCCCTTGCGGGATGAACCTGGGGCATGAAAAGGGCGTCATTATTCCAGAATTCGTTCTCAGCCAGAGAGCCTCTCATTTCAGTGAAGCCAAGGGCCATGAACCGTTTTCTGACCGTATCAAGAAATTGCCTGTAGGGATGCAGCCTTCCGGTGTGTATCTGCGAGGGGGGAATATCCAGCTGATACCTTCTGAATTTCGCGTTCTTCCAGGATCCGTCCGCCAGTATCTCGGGAGTCATGACCCCAATTGTAACGTTCTCCTGCGCCTCTCTGAGAGCTTTCCGTCCCTCCTCCATAATATCTATTATCCTGGTTACAACTACGTTCACCGCAAACTCCGCTCTGCTCTTACCTCTTTGAGGGCTCCTTTCGCGGAGAATAGAAACCACGTCCGCCGGCAACCGCTCCATCTTCAGTTCGTTACCTGCTGAAAGAGGTTCGTAAACAAGATCCCAGATTTTCTGGAACACCGTTTCTTCAGGTTCTCCGATCAGATGAATCCCATCAGCATCCTTTTTCAGAATACCGGTTTTCATCAGTGATCCGAATGCGCTGCCCCAGCGTCCACTGTCAAAAATGGTGTTCTTCTGTATTTCCTGCAGGGATACTGCACCTCCGGCGATTTCCCGCAGCATCGCCAGTTCGGGCGAAACACCGGCCTTTAAGTTACTGATACCCATTGGTCCAAGCTCAACGAATTCTTCCTCATCCCTTGATATCTCTCTGATAAGTTCTCTGGATAGAAGCCATTCGGCTGCCCTTCTGTAAGAACCCTCATCGGGGAGAGCACTTCTTTCGATTATTTCTGCATCGGATGATTCCCCGTTTTCCGCGAGGTAGGCAAGCAGTTTCTCCTCCAGCGGATGCAGATCTCTTTCCTCAGTCACTCATTTCCCTTCTACCGGATCTTCCACAGTTCAATATCCTCATTGATAAGGAACATGCCCTGCTGTGGCCTTGGTACAGCATTGTCACCCTTAAGAACCGCGCCACACTCAGGACAGACGTAAGTATTTTCGGTAAGCTCAGCGTCACATTCTGGACATATCATCTGCAATTTTTCATCAATGTATGTCATAAGCTCCAGCGCGGAAACATAACCGTTTTCGTTGCTGTCTGCATCTCCTCTGGAACCCTGCAGAAGAATCGGAGTAAGAATTCGCTCGCTTACACTCAGATCCTCCCTGGCGGCAGTTAAAATAAGAACGTTGCTTCCTTCAGAAAAATCGTTAACAAAACCACCTGAATGACATGCGTCAAGGAACAGGAACACCGGTGATACCGCAAGGGAATCCAGCAGAGACGCTATCCTGTCATCCGATATATCATCATCGTACAAGCAAATTGACTCGTTTGCTGAATCAGGTTCTTCATCCCCTCCCGAACCTGGATACGACTGATCGCCATGACCGCTGTAGAAAATAATAACTTTATCCTCGGGTCCAGCGGCATTCAGCAGAGCCGATATTCCGCTTACGAACTCCTCCGCGGTTGCCATCGCGTCTACCAGCAGTATGGCATGATCAGCTGGAACCCCCTGGTTTTCAATGAGGAAGTTGTACACTTCTACGGCATCCATACTTGCTCTGTTAAGAACATCGGCTGTAGAGGAGTAACCGCTGATCCCTGCGGATATTGCCCATATCTCCGACTCAGGTGATGGTTCCGCCAGTGCTGTCCTCTCAATTTTGTTAACTTCAAGAACGAAAGGTGTCTGCCCGCTCCTTTCGTAGAGATAGACAGTTATCCCGTATTCGGCGCTGTCTTCAGTGTACACTTCTACAGCCTCATCACCTGCGGCATCAAAATTGCTCATTGATCCCTCCGCGACCAGATCGAAATCAGGGCCGGTAACAAAGAGGTCGAGATCAACGTTCCTGTCCTCACCGGAGAGTTCTATATCCAGAATGGTCTCCGATTCCGCCCTGACCGTGAAGAACTTTACAGGTGAATCCTCACTTATCACTCCTCTGTATGCCCCCTTGATTTCCATATCATCAGCCCGGGCTATCCGGACAGTAGCCTGGCTCAACGTCTCAATATCTTCGAAGTAGGGATCTATCCATACGGTATCTCCCGCAGATACGTACAACAGGAATTCCTCATTCCCTCTTGCAGATGATAACGTGAGAACCGGCTCACCGGCTTCTCTGAACACTCTTACATCTCCGTCACGGGTTTTCTCGAACTTCACACTTATCATGAACAAACCTCCATGATCCGGGGCGAAACCAACAGGCAGGCTGAATTCGGAGTCAACATTCATAACTTCTTTGACTGGTATAAGGTTCGAGAGAGAACCCGGATCTCTTGTGTACATTTCGTAAGAAACGCTTTCATTCTCTCCCGGATCGAAAAGAATCACATCCGCAACAGTAACATTCCCGGCCGGTTCAAGCATGAGTGTCTCAATTGAAGAATAGGACTGGGAACCCATAAGGTACTCACCTGATGCGTCCGAGAGAATGAGATCGATATCGGCTCCGGGAGACAGTATTGCAAGGTTAAGGAAAAAACTGGATTCGTGCTCAGGTATAAGGTATCGATGGATCTCTCCCGGAGTAATCGATTCTGTCATACCTGAAAGATCGAACTCAGGGAACTGCCCTGAAGGCTCTATCGACAACCTGTACTTCCCTGAGCCGCTTTTTCCGTATCTGCTTACAACGGCAGTCACGACTTCTCCCGGAAGAACCGAAACGGTAACGGTTTCAAACCCTTCAAGTGACATACTGCTGCCCCAGGAACTCATGTTTGTGCCGTACACTTCAAGATCAAGATCGGTTCCTCCAGTACCATCTAGCCTGAATGTCCATCTGCCCCGGTCGTCGGGACTGAAAGTGAATGTTTCCGCCATTACGTTCCTGCCGAGAGCACTCTCAGCGTCTCTACCGGGAAACAACTCCGATGGATGTACTTCCGCAACAGTAAGCACAGCGGAATCTGAGTGATATTCGGAGTTACACTCAAGATGAACGTAGAACCAGTAATCGGCGAAAGCTGACAGTATCATATCGCTGCCGGATTCGGACTGGCAAAGAATACCACCGTTTTCATTAAAGGCCTTCAGTTGCATTCCATCCGGCACAGATACTCGCAGACAAACGTAATCATCTTCCAGAATACGCACCCATCCTTCTCCCGAAGAAACATCAACGATCGCCTGCTGGCCTGCGGATATTGTTTCTATTTCCGTGGAACCTGGAAGCACAACAGACAGAATTAATGATGAAAGCAGAATTGACAGCATAAATGCTCCTATCTGTTTGGGGTAGTGTTTGGGGTGTTTGGGGTCAGACTTAACTTGCGGCACTTACTCTAATAACATCCTAATAATTATGTAAGTGCCGCAAGTTAAGTCCGACCCCTTATAACCTTTTCCGCAAAGGATCGGAAATCGGGTTCAGAAGTGGATAGATTCTCGGTTTCCCTGAGCCGGATGGCAAGGTCCCAACAGGATAGTAGAACGTATCCGAAGAGCTTGTTGTCGAGTATCATTACTGACGGAACGATCTGTCCAGCATATCCCAGGCGAAGCAAGAATCTGTTTTCAGGTATGTGCTGGGGTGGCCAGACGGCAAAGGAAACATTGAGGCATGGATCGGTTGAGTTCTCGGTTCTCAACAGTGTTTTGAGAAGTTCGAAGTCCCCACCGAGATGATGTACGGCGGATCTGATCTCGTGACGGGTTCTAATGGAGTTCCGCGCCGGAGAGGGAAATGATGTTGAGAACACGGCGGGTTCATCCCTTGGATATCCAAGCTCCAGAAGCGCTGAAGCCTCCGAAAGACATGCTCCGAAACAGCTGTAAGCTATATCAGGTGGCAGGTAAATGGAAGTTTCCGTAGTACCGGAAAGAAGGTTCATCTGCCTTGACAGCTCTTCAACTCTTCCGCTGGAAGGGCTCCTTGATATTTCATTTACATGGGTACGAAGTGTATTGAATCCCTGCATCCATACTTCAGATGTTCTTCCGCCACTCCAGATGGCTGTGTAGTAAAGAAGTCTGGAAATATCGGATGGAGTCAGGAAACTGGATGGAAAGAGCTGCATAAATCTCCCGATCTTGGATGATATCTGTCAACGATTCCCCGCAGATAGGTTTTATCTACGTCGGTGTAAATTTCAGTGGTCTTGATGTCAGCATGTCCCAGCAGTTCCTGTACAACCCTCAGGTCAGCACCTCCCTGGAGCAGATGCGTTGCAAATGAATGCCTCAGTGTATGAGGATGGATAGCTTTATTAATACATGCCATTTTCGTAGATTCCCTTACGATATTCCATACGGTCATCCTGGATAGAGGATTTCCCCGGTACGTGAGGAACAGAACCGGAGTGGATTTCCCACGCACCAGCCGGGGTCTCACCGTATCTATATACAGCGAAAGCCATCTGACTGCGGCTCTGCCTATTGGAACTATCCTTTCTTTGGAACCCTTTCCCACGGGTCTTACAAGAGCCTCCTCCAGATGAATGCGGGAAACGGTTATCCCGGTAAGTTCACTTTCCCTCAGACCGGCGCCGTAGGCAAGTTCAAGCAGAGCACGATTCCTTGTTGAAAGCAGGGAATCGCCTTCCCACACCTCTATGAGCGCTGCAACAGTCTCCACGCTAACCGCATGGGGAAGCCGCAGTGATTGCTTCGGTGAATGAATAAGCTCGGCTGGATTATCATTCCTCAGCTCCGATGACTGCATGTATCTGAAAAAACCTCTGATGGTGGATAATTTTCTCCTGATGCTGACAGGTGAAAAACCTGAGGACGAAAGGAAATTCATGTACTCCGCAATGTCCGCGACAACCGCTTCAGGAAGTGTACATCTGTTTTCGATCAGCCAGTTGTTAAAATGTTTCAGGTCATCACTGTAAGCGGAAATAGTTCTGATTGCCAGTTTCTTTTCAAGAGCTGAATACTCCAGGTAAGAATCCAGAGTTTTATCCATTCTTCAACCATGCCTGAAAACCCTCACCTGTACCTGCCCGAGTTATTCCGGTGGAAATACTCCCTCTGGTGAGAGATACCGTAACACCTCTGGATTCAAGCTCATGCACGATTTTGATAGCCCTTTTGTGATCGACGCAGGCTTCAATAAGTGCGGGAGGTTTCCTGAGAAGATCCCATGATTCTCTAAGTGAAACTCCGATTACATCTCGAAGCGCTTCAGCTACTTTATCCTCGTCATCCGGGGCCGGAGGGCACAGGAAAAGCTTAAGCACAGCAACCCCCGAAACGTGAGACTCATGGTTTTTGTCGCTTGGCCATCGACGGGTTTCATCAACGGAGATATACCTTTCTGATCGTAAACCGATGTCTTTATCCGAAACACCCAGGATATCGTTTTCTTCGGTGAACAGGTCGGTATATGAAACTCCGATAACCGGTGGAAGAAGAAGATTCTGTGATATGCTGCTAAGCGGAGGATAGGGTATCACAATGTCAGGAAAAGGACCGATGGCTGATGAATCCTGATCTTCGCTGCCGACCAGCGGTGGCAAATCTCCACTTACGATTTCTGGAGGAGAAAATTCAATGGCTTCCGGGATACTGCTACTGCTGATATCAGGCAGGACGGGAGGTGTCTCGAGAAATCCTCTATCCAGGGATTTTGAAGGAAGTCCCACTGCATACCTTGCAGGGGGGTGCATAACTACCCTTCCATAGGAGTTCTCAAACTCATCAAGCGGAGGTGCTCCGACTGTGTACTTCTTCGGAAGACCGCTAACGGGAGGAATCAGAAAATCATTATCCTCAGCTGCATCCTTCTGTTCTGTGATGAGCACATCGCCAGAGCTTTTATCTGAATATGTTGTGTCATTTGCATTCGCTTGAGTGTCGTGAGTTCTGAATACCGCATTTGACCTTCGACTGAGAGAGATGTTATCCTGAAGTAATGATTCGGTTTCGATCCTTACGATTCCGCCAGCCTCCGTTACAGACTTCTTTATCCTCTTTGCTGTTTCGCTATCGATTCCCTTGCTCAGGATAAAGGGCATTCTGGAAAGCCAGAGAACGATCTGTTCCTGTGGAAGATGGGTTAATTCCTGCAGTCTTCTTCGTAATCTTGTTCTGTATCCGGGGCGGTAATTAACCAGCAGAACCCGAAATAGTGCAGTGCATTGAACTTCCTTTTCACTGTCCGGAAGGATTCTGCATCTTACACCTGGGTCTCTTCGAAGATTGTCTGCTATCTTCTGTGCTTCTCCCTCAGAAAGACCATTGCATACAATTTCTTCCTCATGGCTGAAAGCAAGAAGAGTTTTATCCAGAAACTGTCCCGTGCATTCACTCAGAATGCGCACAGTTTCCTCCGAGGGCTTATCGCCCTTTACAACCGCCTTCCATTTCATAGGTCTTCCGAATCACCGTTAGATCTGTTTTCTGACCAGTTCGATTCTGTCACCTATATGTACGAGATCAGAGGATGCAATCGAGAAGATCAATGCCGATGAAGTACTCTGCGTAATATCAAGAATTATCAGCTCGGAAACAGGTATGTCCAGAGTCTCTACGGTTCTGCCGGAAGGACTTAAAACCTCATGACCGTATTTGAACATGCTGAAAATGTCTCCGGGCTGCAGCCCGCTTGATGCTCCTTTATCAATGTATAGTACATCGTATGAGTATGCCTGCTCAGCATCGGGGTCCTGAAATGCAATAACATACGCATCAAGATTCTCGATTATTTCGGAAGTTAAAACAGGTATCGCGGCTGAAGATGTGTAAGGAACCAAATAATCACCTTCATTCACAGACATGTATGCATGTTCCACGATTGCTACGCTGGATGACGCTGCTGTATCTGTAATTCTGCATACACCGGCAACCCTGATTACATTACCAAGCAGAACTCCTGTTTGAGGATGCCGCACTTCCTCGCCCGTTTTGTAAATCTTGTATACTCTGTTGATCTCCACTCCCTGATCCTGACCGATATCTATTGCGACCAGATCTCCCGGATATGCTACCATTTCACCATATTTATCATTATCATCTACATCCGTTTCGATGATATAGCTTACCGGATCGGGCGGTTCATCGGTAACCATACCGGCAGTTTCAAGAAGAAGTCTGCTGAGAAGTGGTCTGCTGCTGGTTCCAGCGGTTGTATATGAACCGTAAATATCTGCACCGTAAGATATTGAACTAACCGAATTACCGTAAATATCAGGTATTATCAGTTCACTTCCCGGCCGAAGTAATTCAACTCCTTCAATGGACGGATTTGCATTCAGTATATTTTCCCAATAAAAGGGATTGCTGTAATAGCGGATTGCAAGATCCCACAAAGTATCTCCATACCTTATACAATGGGTTCTTGCCGCAGTAGATACAGAAAATACTGCTCCCATCAAAAGAATAAAAACAGACAATGCTACAGTGAAGCTTTTCATTTCAACCTGACCTCCCGCAGTGGTCTCTATATTAATGAGCGAACTTCATAACTTCATAATATTCTAAGTTCACAAGTTCCTCAAGTCAATCGCAACTGAATACGGGTTTTATTTCACTGAGGGATACAGTACTGAATGATTAAGAATGCCCGCTGTTTTTGTAACAGTAACCGTATAGGTTCCACCAACCCCAACAATAGATTCCCGGTTTGGTATGTTTACTGCAAGGTACAATTCTCCATTACCAGGCGAATCGCCCGTCCATGTGCTGCCTGCCGCCACTGGACTGGACTCACCAACAGTCATGACAAGCTGTCCGTTCGTTGCTCCCGGAACAAGGGCTGTGGTCGTGGAAAAGTAATCAATACCTGAAGGTCCGCAGGTTCCCGTCTCCATGGAAACGATTCCAGTTGCCTGTATGCTCAGCCTTTCAGTATCAGACACATCAAAGCCTGTATTCACCCATCCTTCTGCAGGATGAATGTCAACGGTTAAAGTGGATTCACCTGCAGAACTGCTCCAAATCACTGACTCAATCTCCCCTAAATGGAATTCCCTCTCACCCGAATCTGTCCTGATTCTGATGTTCTCGCCGTCGCAGGTAATGTAACCTCTGAAGGAACCTCCCTCTCTGAGGAACACCCTGCCTTCTTCGTACTCAACAGATGTTTCAGAATTGCTGAAGACAATATGCCGTCCCTCTATCGATTCCAGCTTTCCAGACAGAACCCGGCCGTCCGCGGTTATCATCCTGTCCGGCTTGCTCTTGCATCCTGTTATGGATAACATCGTAACGAAGATCAGGAATAAAAAACAACCTGTCCTGATCATGAGCCAACCTCCTTCAAGCCGGGAATGAGATTTTCTATAACGTCCTGAACTTTCTTAATAAGTTCGAAATGCATAAGTTTTCTTGTTTCCTCCGGGATTTCCTCTATGTTCCTGCTATTCTCAAACGGCAGGAAAACCCTCGTAATCCCGGCAGCCAATGCTCCCAGAGTTTTTTCCTTGATGCCCCCCACGGGCATTACACGTCCCTGCAGACTTATCTCTCCGGTAACAGCAATGTCAGGAACAACAGGTTTTCTGGTCAATGCTGAAAGGATGGATATGAGAATGGCCACACCAGCCGAAGGGCCATCCTTGGGGGTTGCCCCCGCAGGTACATGAAGATGAATATCAACTTCCCTGAAATTCGTCTTTAAACCATATTCATCAGCATGTGTCCTGATCCAGGACAATGCAGCCTTCACCGATTCCTGCATCACCTGCCCGAGCTGCCCGGTCAGTATAAGTTCTCCCTTGCCGCTCATTATAGTGGTCTCTATCAATAGTATCTCTCCACCTGCAGGTGTCCAGGCAAGGGCAGTGGAAACACCAACCCTGGGTTTGTCCGAAATTCTCTCACGGGTAAACTTTATGGGGCCAAGGAATTCCGATAATCTGGATGGTGTGATAATCACGAGATCATCATTTCCCCCGGCGACTTTCATCGCTACTTTTCTGCAGATTTTTCCGATGGTACGTTCGAGCTCCCTTACCCCGGCCTCGCGGGTATAATCAGCAATTATTCTGCTTAAGCCCTTCCTTCTGAAGCGGAGTACTTTACCAGTGAGTCCGGCGTTATCCATCTGTCTTTCTACAAGATATCTTTTAGCTATTTCCAGTTTTTCGGCAGATGTATATCCCGGTATACGGATGATTTCCATTCTATCCCGCAGAGGTGAAGGTATAGTGTCCATGCAATTTGCTGTAGTTATGAATTGAACACCGCTGAGATCGAACGGAACATTCATGTAATTATCTCTGAAGGAAAAATTCTGCTCGGGATCGAGAACTTCAAGCAGGGCGGATGTGGGGTCTCCCCGGAAGTCGCTGCCTATCTTGTCAACCTCATCCAGCATAAACACGGGATTGTTGCTCCCTGCTTCTTTCAATCCCTGAATTATCTTACCCGGCATCGCTCCGATATAGGTTCTTCTATGACCCCGGATTTCAGCTTCATCGTGAACTCCCCCAAGAGAAAGTCGCACGAACTTGCGTCCTATCGCTCTGGCTATGCTTTTACCCATCGAAGTTTTTCCGACTCCGGGAGGTCCTACAAAGCATAATATAGGGGCCTTACCACTGGGATTCAGTTTCCGGACAGCAAGAAATTCCAGAACCCTTTCCTTCACATCCTTCAGATCGTAATGGTCTTTCTCCAGAACTCTCTGTGCACGATTGATATCAAGTCTGTCCTTTGTGCTTTCCTTCCATGGCAGATGAAGAATCCATTCAATATAGTTTCTTATAACCGCAACTTCGGGAAGCCCCGGATGCATTCTTGTGAGACGGTCCAACTCCTCCATCGCAGCTTTTCCAACCATTTCGGGAAGGTTCTTTTTCTCTATCTGCTGCCTGAGTTCCTCAGCATCCGGATTCTCGGTTTCACCACCCAACTCCTTCTGAATGGCCTTCATCTGTTCTTTAAGTATGTATTCTTTCTGATCTTTCTCAATTTCCGTTCTGACCTGCCCCTGGATCTTGTTACGAAGCTTCAGTATCCTGATCTCCTTTTCCATGAGACCTGACAGCATGCTGAGACGTTCAAGCACATTATCAACTTCAAGGATACTCTGTTTTTCCTCAATATTTGCTTCTATTCTGCTGGCTGCCAGAAAACTCAGTTTCTCCGGATCGCCAGAAAGCTCCAGGAACTGCGAATCGTCAGGAATGGTCCGGGTAAGTTCAAATATCTGCTTCAGCTGAATTCCCACAGTATTCTGCCAGGCATTCAGCTCAACATCGTCTTTGGGAAATACTGATTCCAGCTTCTCAACCCTTGCCAGAATATAGGGTTTATCCGTCTCAATGAATTCCAGAATACGGAAACGCACAAGCCCCCTTAAATGAAGTCTTATGATGTTACCCGGAAACCTGTACAAGCGATCAATACCAGTAACGGTTCCCGTCCTGTAAAGATCTGCTGGAAGGACAGGTGCATTGATGATGTTATTCAGGCTGACAACACCTATCAGTTTCTCCGCGCGGACCGCATCGTCTACAAGTTCAGCGGTTCCAAGCTTCGTAATTGTCCTTGGAACTACAGTAAAAGGATACACAACTCCGTCAGAACTCGGCAGGACAGGCAGTATCTCAGGTAGTTCCAGAGTAGTTACCCGGTGCATTAATCTCCTTTTTCAATTTCTATGGGTTCTCCCGGTTTATTAACGGTAATTCTGACACTTGTCTGTTCTTCAGCAGGAAGTATCAGACTGAGAATTCCGTTTTTCAATGATGCTGTAACCTCAGCTATGCTGATCCTCCCGGGAATATGTATCTCGCGATGAAAATAACCCGTATAGATTTCTATCTTCTCGGCACTGAGTGCCTTTGCAGGAGGAGTTTTGATCCCTCTGATCAATACGCTTTCGGGGTATACCGTAACATCGATATCATCGGATGATACTCCGGGCAGCTCAACGAACAGAAGCCAAAGGTTTTCGGCCTCGTATATGTCAACTGCCGGTGTCCAGCTGATGTCACCTTCTCGTAGCAGAAACATGGCCTGAGGTACTATTCGATATCGAATCGGACCGAGACATTCGTTGTAACCTCAACTGGCTGATCGCCCTGCATTGCAGGGCTGAAGACCCAGTTACTAACAGCTTCCAGCGCCGCCTGGCCGCATCCAAGACCCAATGGATCGCTTACTATGGTAACATTCTTCACCGAGCCATCAGTACCAACTACAACAGAAAGCGTCACGTAGCCATGCAGGTCTCCCCTGGCCCTGGCCATTGAAGGTACGGCAGGAGCGGTCTGCTGTATGGCAAAGGGAGATGAGATAGGCAGTTCCTCCACCGGTTCCGTAACAATTGCTGTATCGGGGGCAACTTCTTCGGTGACTTCGACAGCTACAGCATTGTATTGAATAGATGCAGTCTCACCCGCTACAATTTCAACAGTATGCGTATCGTCCTGGAAATCCGGGTTGGAAAGTCTTACTGTATATGTCCCCGGCTCGAGTTCAACACCTCCGAAGGGTGTAGTACCAACATGAGTGCCATCGACGAATACATTGGACCATGGTTCGGGTCCCACATTGAGCTGGCCGGTTTCAGCAATTTCTGCCAGTGATACCGTACGGCTGTACCCTTCTTCGTCAAGATTAATGGTCATAGCGAAGTCTTCTCTGTTCTCCATCTGGACTACCATTCTATAACTACCAAAGGGAAGGACCTGGGTCATTCTGCGGCCCGTGGCAACGCGGTTTCCATCAATATAGAAGCTGGCGTTACCCGGTGTATCTGAAGCAAGCTGCACTGTAATCTGTGACTGCTCTGAAGCAAGGATGTTCAGTGTCTGGTTCAGGTCAATCGGATTAACCACAAGAACAGATTCAGGCATGGTCCGATAACCTGTAAGTACTGCCTGGAAGACATGCTCTCCGGTTAGTATTGAATCAATACTGCCCTCGATTATTTCACCGTCTACCATAAAACTCACAGCTTCAGCTCCAGGGTCATCCTCACCTTCGGGCATCTCGTAACTGAAACTTACCCGCAGTGTTGAGAAACCCAGGCTGTCAAGAACCAGTGTATCGGTTCCAATCTGACCTTCTTCGAATACGGGATTCCAGGTCAGTGTTTCAAAACCGGGGGCGGATATCGTGACAGTTCTTTCGGTGAATATCGTATCACTCAGTATGAATATTCCCGCAACTCCTTCTTCAACGGAAACACCATCAAGCATCATCCCGATATCTTCGACGCCCTGAATTACGACTGTTTCGGTAAAGGGCTGGACCGGTATGGCTTCTATTATCTCTGGTTCGGATTCCTTACCGCCGAAAACCATTATAACCACGAATATTATAATAACTGCTGCAACAGCGCCAACAATCGCGAATAATTTCTTTTGTTTGTCACCACCGGCTTTCGCTGCGGTAGCAGCAACAGGTTTCTTCTTCTTTTCTTCCCGCTTCTTTTCGGGTTTTTTCTCTTTTGCTTTCTTTGCAGGCGGTTTCTTCCTGACAATTTCAGAGGGGGGAACCGCTGCAACTTTCTTCTTCTTTTCAACCTTGGAAACGGCGGGTGCTTCCGCTGCTATTACTTCTTCTTTCTCCGCAACTACATCTTTGTAGCCTTCAGCAAGATTCAGAAGTTCTTCCAGAACAGATGCGCCCGACCACATATCGAATATCCTCCTGATATTCTCAACCGCGATTACAGGATCACCGGCTTTAAATCTGCCGCGAACCAGGTCAGCAAGGTCGTCTACTTTGATAGAACGCCTTACAAAACTAATCTTCTTCTTTACAAGATCGTTATCAGGGTCGTGACGTTTTGCCCTTTCAAGTTCCTGCAGCGCTCTAACAGCATCATCAGCTCCTAACGCTTCGTCCGACCTTTTTATACAGTCATCCACGAAACTGGATGACGATATGTTCCGTCCTGCGGCATGCGTCCTGCTCGACCTGCTCTTATTGAATTTTTCCATTGCAACGATTTCACGTTCCACAATGTTCATTCGATCCATAATCTGATGATTATTCGGATCCAGTTCAAGGGCTTTGCGGTAGGTTTCAAGAGCTGCCTTCCGCTTACCCTGCTGAATCTGCATTCTAGCAGTCTCTAGTAATTTCTTAACTTTTTCAGCTCCTGAGCCCATCTCCAACCTGCTCCCTTTGGTTGTTAGTCCGAGCCATTTATCAGATTCATAATGCTATTTTTACTAATACCCCTATGTCAAGTGCCACATATTGAGAAAACCATATTTCACATCTATACAAAGATAGGCAGTAAACACTACTTCTGACAACCTACTATAAATAACATCATAGTTCAGGAATATCCAGCCCCCTGAAACGCCATCCGTACTCTTCTTTAATTAATTTTAAAAAACTACCTCGATTTGCGAGGTTTGCTGCTTCCATAAAAAGATCCGTATCATCAATTAATGAAGCTATACGGAACACCGGAACCCCATGCTGCCTGGTACCGGCAACTTCTCCGGGACCTCTTAATTTAAGATCCTGTTCGGCGATTCTGAACCCATTATGGGTTGAGGCAAGAATATCCAGCCGCCTGGCTGCTTCGGCTCCGCAACCCTTATCCTTCATCAGAAAGCACCAGGAATCTCTCCCGCCCCTGCCGATTCTTCCTCTGAGTTGATGAAGCTGACTGAGTCCGAATCTGTCGGCATGTGCTACTACAATAATTGTGGCCTCAGGGACATCGAGCCCTACTTCAACAACGGTAGTACTGACAAGAACAGAAATCTCACCGGAAACGAACCTGTTCGTAACAGTGAGCTTATCCTCCGGCTTCATTGCCCCTGTAAGCAGCCCGATACCAAAATCACCAAGGGGACCACGCTTAAGTATTTCAAAGGAAGTATTGGCATCCTTCAGGTCCAGCTCCTCAGAAGTTTCTCTGAGAGGATAGATGATGTAAGCCCTCTCCCCGCTGACAAGTCTGTCCATCAGAAACTGGTAAACTTCATTCCTGGCATCCCTGTTCATGATCCTTGTGGTTGTGATGCCCCGTCCGGGAGGCATTTCATCCAGTACCGTCATATCAAGGTCGCCGTAGACGGTCATGGCCAGTGTTCTCGGTATGGGTGTGGCGGACATGAGCATGAAATGTGGGCTTGGCTCACGTCCGGAAAGTAGTTTTTCCCTTTGCTCAACTCCGAACTTGTGCTGCTCGTCAATTATGCATAGTCCCATTCCTGGTATTACTACCCTGTCCTCAAAAACAGCATGGGTCCCAATAAGAACATCAAGAGATCCGTCCTTCAGTGATTCAAGCAAAACCTTTCTGTCTGAGGCTTTCGTACCACCGGTCAGTAGTCCACATCTTATTCCAACCGGTTCCAGCATAAGGCTGACCGTTCTGTAATGCTGTGAGGCCAGGACTTCCGTTGGAGCAACCATCACCGCCTGATAACCGGACTTGCAACAGACAGTGCATGCTGCAGCTGCCACAACCGTTTTTCCGGATCCCACATCTCCCTGAAGCAGCCTCCTCATGGGAACGCTCCGCCCAAGATCTGCGGTAATAACATCCAGTGCTTTCTGCTGTGCCCCTGTGAGGCTGTAAGGTAAACCACTGACGAATTTCGCAAGAGAACCATCGGGTGGTATCATGCCGATTCCCACACGCTGAGATGCCCTGGACCTTATGTGATTCAGAAGAGCCTGATGAATGAAGAGTTCTTCAAGAGCAAGTGTTCTCCGGGCCCGTTCGCCCTGCTCCGGGTCATCCGGAAAATGCACTTTGCGCACAATTTCTCCACGGTTCTTCCAGCCCATTGATTCAAGAACGTCAGAAGGCAGTACTTCGGGCATTGCGGAGGCGTACATCTCAAGCACAGCTTCAACGAGTTTCCGCATTACCCCCTGGGTGATCCCCGCTGTAAGAGGATACACGGGGATGACAAACCGGGTATCCGAGGTTTTCTCATCGAGGAATACCAGTTCAGGATGAACGATGGTTATCCCGCCGAAAATCTCTACCTTTCCGCTGGCAATTACCTGCGTACCAGTCGAAAGTTTGTCCGCGATGTATCTGAAATGGAAGAAAGTCAGCTTCAGGTCCCCTGTATCATCCTTGAGAATTGCTTCGAATCTTCTTTTCCCCTTCCTCGATTTAAGATATCCTGATGAAACAATTGTACCGGATACATTGGCTTCCTCACCGGGAACCAACTTCTGAACCGGGGTTATTAATCTGCGGTCATTATAACCTCTGGGTACATGAAGAAGGAGATCTCCAATTGTTTCAATACCAAGCTTTGACAGCTGCCTGCTCCTGGCAGGACCGACTCCCTTTAAATACCTTACATCAGTTTTCAGCATCTTTCCCCTCAGTTCTATTGAAAATTAAAACTAAAGTTTTAACGGGATTCAGGCAAGGTGGGCTTTATAAAGAACAAACGGGGGTTGACGAATGGCTCAACAGGAAGTAATGAAGGCGAAACCGTGAAAAATACCTATGGAGGTAAATACCAATAATGGAGCTAAGCACCAGAAGCACTCTTGAAGAAGCCATCAGAAATGATCCTGATGACATTGACGCCCGACTCAATCTTGCTGAACTGATTCAGAAGGATCGGAGTCCCGAGGAAGCTCTGAATATTTACGATACCGTAATAGAAATGGACCCGGACAACCCGCTTGCCTACCTGGGTAAAGGTCTCTGCTGGGCCATGTCTCTCCTTGATAACATTCCAACTGCGGAGATATGGGAAAGAGAAGTTGATGAACAGGAGATGATCGATAATGCAATGGAATTTCTGGAACAGGCCGCGGAACTGGATCCTGAACTCACAGAAGCCTACAACGCCATGGGTAGGCTTTTCGCGATAATAGCCCAGGAGGAAGACGCTGTGGACATGTTCAAGCAGTCACTCCAGGTCGATGCCACCCAGCTTGATGTCCTTGAAGATCTCAGAGAAATAACCGGCAAACCCGTCTGGAAAATCCTTGACAAAGGTACATGGATGGGAGAAGAGGAAGAGTAAGAGCAACAAAAACAACAGACAATACGATAATCATGCAGAGGGTTGTAAAGCTCTGGCTCTTATAAGACCTGTAACAGAAGCGGCTGTGGGACACTTATCCTGCAGCTGTTTTTCATGAAACCCCGTCAGAAAATCAATTTCCGTTCTTCTTCCGGCAAGAATATCCTGTAGCATGCTGCACCTGTTGGAAGATGATTCAAGCAGGAAACCCAGCATTTCTTCTGCCTTTTCTACCGCTGCATCCCTGAGATCAGCTGGAATTACACAGGTCAGCTCAGTGAAAAGAGTATCGGCAATCGCTCCGAGACCGGCTTGAAGCAGCCGGTTATTCCTTAGGTCAGAAAGAGCGCCCAGTGGGTTTATAACGCTGTTGGCAAGCCATTTGGACCATCGCACAATTTCCATATCTTCTGTGGGAACTACATGAAAAGAACTCTCATTGAAAAGCTCCTCTGCCCGGCCTCCAGATAATACTATCAGATCGCCTTCAGTGGTCTTTATAAAGTTACTGTTCCGAATATTGAAGCCTGCGGTAAGAACGGCTGGCTCTACTCTTTCTTTCCAGGATTCTCCCCATTCCTCTTCAAGTCCCATACCGTTCGTAAGGCAGATGCAATGTTCTTCAGTGGATTTCATGGCAGCTTCAGCGGCATTCTTCAAATCGTACGCTTTCAGTGCTACAACACAGTAATCACAGCGGATGTGATCACCGGACTCAATTTTTTTTATAACAGCTTTACCATGTATGGCTCCGACTGCTTCGATTTCAATCATGCCCCGGCCGCTTCCAGTCGGCCCTGCAAGGAATATGTCCAGATAACTGGAAAGGGTAACGGCAAGTCCTTTTCCGACTGCACCGTCACCCCAGATAACTGCTGATTTATTTCTCGGCACTTTTTTCAGCGGGTTTCTTCACTTTTTTTTCGACTTTTTCCTTTATGTCTTCGACCTTTTCCAAACCCTTATCTCTGGCCTGTTCGAGTTTTTCCTTTGTTTCCTCAAGCTTATGGATTGTTTCCTCGTACTTCTCTTTTCCGGTTGTGGAAATCTCGTCGATCATTTTCTTTCCTTCGGCTATCAGCTTATCAGCTTCAGCCCGGAAATGGATGTAGAATTCTTCACCCTTGTCGTAAAGCTCTCCTGTTGTCGCACGCACTTTCTCTCTTGTTTCCTCACCCTTCGCAGGCGCGTAGAGAAGGGCGACAATACCTCCGGCCAGAGCACCCGCTACGAATGCCCAGAATTCTCCTTTGCTGTTTTCAGCCATTGCTTTCTCCTTTCATTTCCCGCAACATTTCTTGTATTTCTTTCCACTTCCGCATGGACACGGATCGTTCCTGCCAACTTTTGGGTCCTCCCTTACAACAGTAACCTGTTTCCCACCTCTTCTCTGCGGTTCCTGTCCCTGAACAGGACCCGCTAAAGGAAGTGTTGAGGAAGGATGCATGGCATTTCCGCTAACCTGCCTGTTATCCGGAAGGTCGGCTCTTGCATTCCGGGGCCAGAGGGACAGTACCTGCCTTACAACCAATTTATCAATCCTGTCAAGCAGTTCCTCAAACAGCCCGAAAGCTTCTTTCTTGAATTCAACAAGCGGGTCTCGCTGTGCGTAAGCCCTTAGATTAATACCTGATTTAAGGTGGTCTATCCCGTACAGGTGTTCTCTCCACATCGCATCAATTGAACTCAGTACTGCCCGTTTTTCAAGTTCATCAGACAGTGCGAAACCAATCTTCTCCTTCTTCATGTAGTAGTAGTCAAGTACCTTATCAGCGGCAGCATTTCTTGCCTCCTCGGCGGAATATTCGCCCGACTGCTGGTCGGAAAGATCGAATCTTGCTCCTGACATCTCTCCCAGAAGGATCTGTGCCTGCTCAAGATCCCATTCCTCACCCTCGGTTTCATCAGGTATTGTTTCGATGAGAATGTGCCTTGCTACTGCTCTTATCATATCAATTACTTCTTCAGCGAGTTCCTCACCCCCGCAGAGAGCCTGAAGCCTCCTGTCGTAAATAACCTCTCGCTGGCGGTTGACTACATCGTCGTATTCAAGAAGATGTTTCCTGATTCCGAAGTTGTACTCCTCAACCCTTCTCTGGGCTTTCTGTATAGCCTTTGTAAGAAGAGAATGCTCAATCGGTTCACCTTCATCGTCCTTACCGCTTTTTTTCATGAAATCGATAAGTTTCTCCGATGCGAAAAGCCTGAAAAGATCATCCTCAAGCGAGAGATAAAATCTGCTGGATCCGGCATCTCCCTGACGGCCGCTTCTTCCGCGGAGCTGCCTGTCAATTCTTCGGGATTCGTGCCTGGCTGTACCTATAACGAAAAGACCGCCGGGAACTGTATTGCCGCTTCGGTCCATTACTTCTTTAATATCTTCAGCCAGTTTGATGTCCGTTCCACGACCGGCCATATTGGTAGCTATTGTAACCGCGCCCTTCTGACCCGCCCTTGAGATTATTTCTGCCTCCTGCTTATGATGCTTTGCATTCAGAACGCTGTGAGGGATCTTTCTGGCTTTAAGCAGTTTTGAAAGCAGTTCCGAAATATCCACCGAAACCGTACCTACAAGTATAGGCTGCTGCATCGAATGAAGCCTCTGGATCTCATTCATTATGGCGTTGTACTTCTCACGCCTGGTTCTGTAGACCTGGTCGTTGTAATCCTGCCGTACTACAGGAACATTTGTAGGCGCTACAAACACATCGAGATCGTAAATACTCTCGAATTCATCGGCCTCGGTTTCAGCTGTTCCGGTCATCCCCGCAAGCTTCGAATACATTCTGAAGTAGTTCTGTATGGTTATTGTCGCAAGGGTCTGGGTTTCGCTTCTTATCTCAACATTTTCCTTGGCTTCAAGAGCTTCGTGAAGACCATCGCTGAACCGCCTGCCGGGCATGAGTCTGCCGGTGAACTGGTCAACGATTATCACTCGGTTATCCTGAACAACATATTCTACATCTTTCTCGTACATCTGGAATGCCCTGAGAAGCTGATCGATGTTATGCAGAGCTTCAGCTTTCTGAGAATGCTCATGGTATGTCGTTCTTCGCAGCTCAGATTTTTTCTCTTCGGAAATATCCTGAAGTTCAATTTCTGAGATTTCATCAGCGATATCACTGAGAAGAAAGAAATCCGGGTCATTGGGAGAGAGTGTTTTCCTGCCGGCTTCGGAGAGGGCAATAGATCTTTCCTTTTCGTCAAGGGCAAACAGAAGATCTTCTTCCAGTTCATGAGTTCTCTTCTCACGCAGAAGGACCCCCTCCATCCTCTGAATGGCCTGAAGCCTGTCAGGATCCTGAAGCGCGTTTAAAAGTTTCTTCTGCTTCGGAGCCCCCTTCCTGGCCTTCATGTACAGAAGAGCTGCCTCTTCTTCATTACCCTTTTCCCAGAGTTCATTCGCTTCGGCAACTATGCTGTTTACAAGAAGGGTCTGTTTCCGGGCCAATTTGTGAACATCGTTCCTGTATTCCTTGTAGCGGTTCTGAGAATGTGCTACCGGTCCGCTGATGATAAGAGGTGTTCTGGCTTCATCAACGAGTACGCTGTCTACCTCGTCAACGATTACGTAGTTATGTCCCCGCTGAACCCTGTTTTCAAGTCGGACAGCCATATTGTCCCGAAGGTAATCGAAACCGAACTGGCTGTTGGTTCCATAGGTGATGTCCTTTAAGTACTGTTCCCTTCGCTCCTCAGGATTCATTTCCCCATGAATGCAGCCGATGGACAAGCCAAGATATTCGTAAACACCACCCATCCACTCGGCATCTCTTTTAGAGAGGTAATCGTTTACGGTAACCAGGTGGGCACTCTTCCCTACGGGGATGTTCTCGATGGGCAGAAACTCCCATTTTTCCGGATCATCACCAAATTTTTCCTCAGCAAGCTCCACCCATTCCGGATTCAGATCAAGAGCGTTCAGGTACATGGGCATTACGGCAACGAGTGTTTTACCCTCACCTGTAGCCATCTCGGCTATTCTTCCCTGGTGAAGCACTACAGCCCCCATTATCTGAACATCGAACGGGACCATATTCCACTTGAGATCGCTGCCGGAAACCAGCCAGAACCGGCCAAGAAGCTTCCTGCAGGATTCTTTAACGACCGCGAAGGCTTCACACAAGATATCGTCAAGGGTTTCACCCTTTGCGAGCCTGACTCTGAACTGCCTTGTAAAATCCTTCAGTTCATCTTCAGAAAGCGGTTCAATATTCTTACAATATTCGTTAACTTCATCAACGTATGGCTGGAGATCAGAAATTTTCTTTTTCTGTCTGTCACCGAACATTGAACTGACCAGTTTCTTAAGCACAGTACCAATCCTCCATATATCGAAGCGGTAATTGTACCGCGTGTTTTCTACTATCTTGCAACCACTATAATAATGAAAATACAGGAATTCTGAAACATCAATATTTAAAAAGGCTGAGTTTCAGTGGTTCTATCCTTTGATTCATCACCTGTTCCCGGCCATGGCGGCCTTTGAAGATATAGAATCGCAAGAAGAAGTAATAAGATGCTAATAACTATCAGAAGTACTGTTTTCAAATTCATCAATAAGTTCCAGCAGTGAATCGGATTTCTGAATATAAATCTCCGAAGTATCCCCCAGACATGAAGCTTCCAGAAGCCGTTCTCTTGAGAAAAGCACATCCCCATCCCGAAGAGCATCCCTTCCCGAGATGTAAAGAGCCCAGCCAAGATTCCGGCTGGATTCAGGACATATTCTGTCGGTCCTGGCCCGCCTCAGCGCCCATATACGCCTGCCAGTATCCTCCTCGGCTTCTGCCAGAGTTGCATATGACTGCCAGTAGGAATAGCCGGTTGACCCTTCAAGTCTGATCAGATGAATCTGTTCTCTTGAACGCTCGATTTCTCCGTTCTCCGCAAGTTTTTCCGCAAATACGCACCTGTAGAAATCCTCATCCGGTTGAAGGTCAGCTGCAGTTTCAACAAGAGCAAGCACACTGTCTGCGCTGACTTCGTTCTGAAGCAGTATGGCAAGCCATATGCACGCATCCGCGGCTGCCGAATCATTTCCGCAGGAGGAAGTATCGAGCAAATACTCAAGCGAGGACGAGGGATTAATGCCCAGTTCTCTCTCAGCGGCGGCAAGGTAGTAACGGCATACTCCGCCCCCTCGCACATAATTTCCATATTCCATCATCTCTTCGAACATCTCAAGGCTTCTCAAAGCCCTGAGATATTCCGCAAGATACCACTGGCTGGCAGGTTCGATTCTCCAGGCAGCAAGGGCTGGCTCGAGAGCGTCTTCAGGTTTTTCCATTCTGTTGCATACCCATGCGTACCTGTAAAGGAGCCATGGATTGGCCGGATCCTCAAGTGTCTCCTCAAGCAATAACGGAAGCGCACCTGGAAGGTTGCCTGCCTTTGTAAGGGAATCACCGGGCGAAACTGTCAGCAGGAACAGGTACAGTGTCAGGAAATACTTCTCGGGAAGCAGTTTCTAAAATCCCGTCAGTGAAGAGTCAGGAAGTGAACCGCTGCAGTGGAACTGAAATGTGAAATCATTTGAAGGTTGCCATCTTAAATTCAGTCCTCCGAGGACGCGTCCGGTTGAAAATCCGTGGAAATCGTAAAGCCTCGCGTAACCTATATCTATAGAAGCACTCCAGGCAGGGTGAAGCAGGAAGGACATGGTTCCAACGGTTAAACCGCTTCCAAGAGTTCTTCCGCCTCCGGAAGTCATGCTGAAACTCGTATATCCGGAATAGTCCGGATTGAACCAGGAGCCTGTGGGTTCAATCAGGGAGAAACTTGAGGGCTCAAGGCCTACGGCAAAAACAACTGATGTGACGGCAAGCATTAATACTGCAATAGTGATTTTCATAATTGAATCTTCTCCTTAAAGTATTTCAACCATCTATTATAGTAATATATTACCCCGGAGGCCGGGTCAATGTTCCATTTTCTGTAAAGCACTGTATGGAAAAGCTAGTATATCCGGATAATGTTGTCTTCAGGGAGGAACCTGAAGGTGGCATTCTCTTCAATGTTGACACAGGGGAATTGAAACTCGTTGAAGATGTCGCATGGGGAATATGCGACCTTATAGAAAAAAGAAGAATAGAAACCAGATTCTGAAAAAACTCAAAGAACTTTACCCCGATGAAACGGAGCGCAGATCCAGCATTTTGACCGATTGATAATAAACAATTTTTTCCATGAACAGACAGATGCCGTTTATAGGGATCTGTTTTTCTTTTTTATTATTCCCAGTACGATTATTCCCAGAAGCACTGCGAACCAGAGGGTGGCGAAGCGCATGATGAGTGTGGTTACCGCTGCATCGGGTTCTGACATTGCGCCTGTTAGTATTGCTCCTATGGTTATTTCGGTGAGGCCGAGGCCGCCGGGTATCATTGAGACAGCTCCCGCAATGGTTCCCGCCGAGTGAGCGAGCAGGGCAAGTCCGACCGGAAGCGCCGGTTCGATTCCAAGTGATAGTGCAACCAGGCAGAGTACAAGGGCTTCAACTCCCCACGACAGGATTCCAAGCGGAACCGAGATCAGAAGGCTTTTCATATCAAGCAGAGATGAGCAGTTTTTGTGGAATTGTTCGAAGTTCCCACGGTGTTTCTCAACCGGTTTTATTCTGCAGAGAAGGTTTGTGAGGAATCCGAAAGCCTTCTCCCACAGCAGGAAAATCATTATCGCAATGACGAATACCATTCCGGCAGCTACCGCAACCATAGCTCCTTTGTGCTGAACCAGAATAAGGCCGATCACGGCAATGAAGATCATGCTCAAAAGGTCAGTTATCCGTTCGGCTACTACAACCGGTGATGTTTTAGAGACCGGGATGTTCCTTCGGTCTCTCAGAAGGTAGCATTTCAGTAGTTCGCCGAGTTTGCCGGGCGAGACGGTCATCGAAAAGCCTGCAATGAAAACCGAAAGGCTTTCCTTCCATGGGATGTGTACGTTTACTTTTCCAAGGAAGTAGTGCCACTTGAAGAATCTAAGAAGGTAGTTAAGAAGTGAAAGCGACAGGAAAAGGGGTATCCAGTACAGGGCAATACCGGATATGGCGTCGCCAACTTGTTTCGCGTCGGAGAGGAATACAATAGCCGTGTACACAGCTATGGCAAGGATGAGTGACCAGACTGTTTTTTTCAAGAAATCACTTCTCCGGGGAAGGGCTGGCATCCTTTATCATGTGTTTCAGTTCTTGCGCAAGCCTGTCCATGCCGGGAATGTCCTCAATGAGTTTGAGGGCCTTTGTGGCAAGCTTCGATGCTTCACCCTTCTCTCCCTGCATGGCGCATGCTCTTGATGCAAGAGCAAGAGCGTTGGCCCTGCTGCTGTTCAGTATGATGTTTCCCGCGGGGATGAGTTCGTATGCTGTCATTGCCTGGACTCTGGCCTCAACTGGTTTCTTCTTCTTGAGGTAAAGCATGGCAAGGTTCGTGTGAATGCCGCTTCTGGCTGAACCGTCTCTCAGTTCGAGGGCTTCCTTCAGAAGTTCTTCAGCCTCATCAAGCCGCTCGCCAAGTTCTATAAGCATACCCGCTATGTTCATATTCATGGTTGGCTTAAGGGTATCATCACGGTTCAGTGCTTCTCTGTAGAGTTCCTCAGCCTTTTTATGGTCTTTTTTGCCGCCTGCCACATAACCGAGCTGCGCGAGAGCCATAGCGCTGTCATCTCCCTTTTCAATCGCCTGTTTGATTATCGATTCTGCCTCATCGTACTGACCGGCTTTGATATAGAAATAGACAAGCGCGTTGGTAAGGGGGTCTGAAACATCCTTCTTTTTCATATTCCGCTTCAGGAAGTCTATCATGTCGTCTGTTTTTCCGCCTGCCGCGAGTTTGGCAGCTTTTCTAAGCTGGATCTGTTTCCAGGAACTGGATTTGACGAGGCGCCATGCCAGAAATAGAACAAGCATGATGAGAAAAGCAATAATAGCAAACCAGATTTGTGGCATCAGTTAACTCCGTTATTGGTGTAATTCATGTCAAATTCGGTGAAATCGGGAAGTGTCGTGTCCGGCAGGAATACTCCGTTTGAATAATTATGAAGAGTACAGTAGTGCTGTGGAGCGGTTCCCTCCCAGAATTCCTCCTGCCTTGCATATTCTCCGCATGATTCGAGGGCAAGTTTACCAGTAATGGTACAGATAATCGCGGTTTCCACAGAATTCTCGGGCGGGCCGGGAAATGCTACCGTCGAATCAACCGGGATATCTCTTAGAGCATCCCTCATGAAGGCGTTCCATATTGGAAGAGCAATACTGCTTCCCGACTGTCCTCTGCCATTCTGCAGCCTCATTCTGACAACATGATTATCGTACCCTACCCAGATGCTTGTAACAAGATCGGGTGTGAATCCGACGAACCATGCATCCGCGTAATCACTTGTGGTTCCGGTTTTCCCACCGGCTCTTCTTCCAGAGAAAGGACCTCCCCAGTACCATCTGCTTCCAGCAGCGGTTCCTTCCCGAATGACCGATTGCAGAAGGGAATTCATAAGGTATGCACCTGTTTCGGAAAGTACCCTCCTTCCAGAGGAAGGGGTCTGGTTGTCTTCAAGAACATTTCCGTACCTGTCTTCCACTCTGAGGATGGCGACTGCATCCCTTGCCAGGCCTCCCGTGGCGAAGGGAATGTATGCCTGAGCCATTCCCAGGGGATTGACCATACAGCTGCCCAGGGATAGTGAATGAACTATCGGGATCCTAGAGGTCAGTCCCATTGCCCTTGCTCTCGCGGCAACAGCTTCAACTCCTACCGCCATGCCGAGACGAACGGCGGCAACGTTAAAGGAACGTGCGAGAGCCGTTCTGAGTGTGACCATACCGTGGAATGTGTGATCGTAGTTCCTGGGGCGCCAGGAACCGGGTGACATATCCACAACAACAGGCTGATCAAGAATAGTGCTGCCAGGGGACCAGCCCTGTTCTATGGCCTCGGCATAGACAAAAGGTTTGAAGGCACTTCCAGGCTGTCTGCGGGCCTGAACAGCGCGGTTGAATTCACTGTCCTGAAAATCCCTGCCTCCAACCATGGCTTTTATGTATCCTGTGCTGGGGTCAATTGCCACGAGGGCTCCCTGTATGTAGTCGGGCGCTCCAGAAATTGTATCCCGTACGGCTTGCCAGTAGCTGCCGGAGCTTTCATACCTGAGCCTTTCAGAATTGCTGATAAACTCACCCGCCTCGGAATCCCAGACAGGCTCCTTTCCGGTAAGAATGCTGTCTACTGCATGTTCAGCCATAACTTGCATATCCGGATCGAGTGTTGTGTATACCGTTAGGCCCTGTTCGTAAACGGCCGACCAGCCGTACCTGTTTACAAGATATTTCCGGATGTACTCCGAGAAGTAGGTCCACTCCTGCTCGATCTCGGGACGGTGAATTTCCAC
>JAUVLV010000074.1 GCA_030600545.1 Candidatus Aegiribacteria sp.
ATATTTGAAGATTAATATCTCACCAACTTCGGGACTGCTGGCTGCAGGCATCAGCAATCCATATTCATCACCCCTGAAGCAATGCAGCAGGGGTCTCATTCTGTCTGTCCAGGGAATCTGCTGACCCTCCGAGACCTTCAAGACAAGCAGGTGGTCTCCAACGAGCATGGTTCCCTCCATGCTGGGAGTAGGAATTCTAAAAGCTTCGATAACGTACGGTCGGAGAAATCCGAAAAATATGATCAATGCAAGGGAGAGCTGCAGAATCCAATCCTTTATTTTCGCGATCTTCAAAATTCCTCCAGTTTATTTCGAGATAGTAAGCCAATGAATTGCACAAATTGACCACCAATGTCAACAGGTATCAAAATCCGGAAGGTCATTTCCAACCATGAAAAGACATTTACTATTTTCATTACAAACCTTTACATAAATATAAGCAAATTTGACCTGGATGTTGACACCGCTAAATATCTGATTCATGGTGTCCGGGCCGCAAACTTGCATGAATTACCACCGGAGGTAGCTAATGATAGATTTTCTTACTGATGCGTATAACTATACTACTGAAGGAATTCCTTTGGGCAAGATCGCTACATCTGTACTGATTGTACTGATCGCGTTTCTGATAAGAAGTGTACTCAGGTTGGTTCTGAAAAAAATCGAGAAGAAAAAATCTGGATTTGCAGGAACCCTCGCCAGGGATTTTATTAAACCCGCATCCTTTCTGATAATTATTCTGGGTGTTTACATTTCCATCAGGATACATGATCTGCCCCCCTCCATAACCGAATGGGTAGGAAAAGTATTTCTTTTCCTCGTTACCGTTAACATTCTCTGGCTTCTTATGAAAGCCATCGATACCGTTGCGGAGCAGATGGCTTCCGTTGCTGATAATACGGAATCAAAGATGGATGACCAGCTTGTCCCCATCCTCAGAAAACTGGCGAAGTTCATACTGGTTGCAATAGGTATAATATTTTATATGCAGTCAAATGGATATCCTGTTAGCGGAATCCTTGCCGGAATGGGAATCGGTGGACTTGCCATGGCGCTGGCTGCTCAGGATTCTATTTCGGGGATATTCGCCTCGGTTGTGATATTCCTCGACAAGCCTTTCATGGTGGAGGATTTCGTCGAAATAAACGGTATTACCGGAACAGTCGAGGAGATAGGCATCCGCTCCACCCGCATAAGAACAGTGGAGAAAACACTTGTCACACTGCCCAATAAAGAAATCATGGATTCCAATATCAACAACTACTCCAAGCGCCCGATGAGGAGAACTGTAACCACCGTTGGCGTTACTTACGACACAACACCACAGAAGATGAAGGAACTCCTGAAACAGCTCCGCCAGATGATGACAGATGATAATGATGTTGATAACCAGAATGTATACGTGAATTTCACAGGTTTTGGAGACTCTTCCCTGGATATCGAAATGAAATATTTCATATTGACGGTTGAATACCAGAAATGGCTTGACAAGAGAGAGAATATAAATCTTAAGATAATGCAGATCGTATACGACCTGGGTCTTGATTTCGCCTTCCCTTCAACTACGGTCTACCTCGAAAAATGACACTTCTAAAAGAAGGACATAGAAAAAGGTTGAGAGATAGATATCTCAGCAGCGGTATCAGGGGTTTCTCCGACAGAGATGCCCTCGAGCTACTCCTCACATATGCTATACCAAGGCGGAACACGAAGGAGACAGCCCATGAACTGCTCTCAAAATTCGGATCCCTTCATGGAGTTCTCTCGCAACCTCCCGATATGCTCCAGACCGTTGATGGGATAGGACCCGCAGCTGCGGTGCTGTTGAATATAGTTACCTCGGTAACAGCCAGATCATTGAAACCCTCAAGGGGAGCGGAAGTCATCGACAGTCCGTCAAGGGTAAAAGAGTATCTTGAAACCGCGATGGGTACGCTCAGAAAGGAAAAGCTCATCGCACTTCTGCTCGACTCCAGCAACAGGCTCATTACGGAGTGCATTCTGGAGTTCGGTACGGTGGACAAGGCCGCGGTACATCCCAGAAACTTACTTGAAAAAGTTATTGCAACAGGAGCTACCGCAGTGATACTCGTTCACAACCATCCCGGAGGAGCAAAACGAGCCAGCCAGGAGGATATAAACCTGACAAGAAGACTCAGTGAACTGGGCAAAAGCCTCGGCTTCAGGGTTCTCGATCATATGATAGTGGCAGATGGTGAAACACTGAGCCTCCGGGAAGAGGGGCTTTTCGAATAATCCTCAATGATCGTTTCTTCCAGCTTCCAAATAAATGTCCGGATACCACATTTGAAGTGATAGTGATTTACAGGGACGATGTCTTCATAATCTCTTTCTCGCATTGATAGAAGAGGAAGGAATTTTCCCGCTTTTTTTTAATTTTGCAAGTGTCGCAAGTGAAGTCCGGCCCCATCAACTTTTCAGCAGTGATCTAATAAATGTATCGCCCTCGATGGTGCCGTAGCTGCCGCTTTCGGTACTGACCTCATCGTACCGCAAAACATCATCCGGTTTTTCTCCCGGATGATAGATCAGGAACGGCACGGGATCATGAACATGAGTTCGTACATCACAGGGGGTTCCATGATCTGGAGTAATGGCAATGGCAACATCTTCAGGCATACATGAAGTCTGCTCCATGATGTACTTCACAATTCGATTATCTAAATACTCTATTGTCCTGATTTTAAGATCTACATCACCCTCGTGGCCGGCTTCATCCGTTGCCTCCACGTGAAGATAGACAAAATCGTAATCGCCTTTCAGCGCGTCTACAGCAGCCTGAGCCTTGCCTTCGTAATTCGTATCGAACAGCCCTGTCGCTCCCTCGACTTCAATAACGTCCAAACCAGCGTAAATCCCGAGGCCCTTCACAAGGTCCACAGCTGAAATGACCGCTCCCTTAATACCGTACAGTTCTGTCATGGTTTTCATCTTTGGCCTGTATCCCGGAGACCAGAACCAGATTGAATTCGCCGGGTCCTTACCTTCAGCGATTCGCTTTAAATTAACCGGATGATTCTTGAGAATATCCTGTGATTGGAGAGTGAGAATGTTCAGAAGAGCAGCTGTTCTCTCACCAGCCGATTCAGTTACCTGGATCAGAACATCAGTATAATCCGTTCCGGGAACATCGTGCGGAGGTGTGCAGGAAATCGCATCACTTCCATCTTTAAGAACGAACAGGTGTCTGTAGCTTACTCCGGGATAGAACCTTATCATATCGGATTCCAACTCTTTATTAAGCGCTTCAATAAGCTGATGAGATTCTTCTGTGCTGATGTGTCCTGCTGAGTGGTTTTTTATCTTCCCGTTCTCAATACAGATCAGATTACACCTCATTGCGAGATCGGAGTAATCCAGTTCAACCCCCATACTCGCCGCTTCAAGCACCCCCCTGCCCTGGAAAACTTTCGCGGGGTCATAGCCGAGTACACTGAGGTTCGTCACTGCGCTTCCGGGCGGCATATCTTCCGGTACGGTTACGAATTTACCGCATCTGCCCCTTTCGCAGAGTGAGTTAATATTCTGTATGTCAGCTACCATTAGAGGTGTTTTCTCGCCCAGAGATTCGATCGGACGGTCAGACATACCGTCTCCAAGAATAATGATATACTTCATTTTTTGCGCCTTTACCTGGTTATTTAAGTGTGACACCCATCAGACCGATGGATGTCACGCTTGTGTTTCTAGTAATTTTCTTTCAGGAAGGATTTGAAAGCGGGATAACCTTCGGGCAGATGCTCGTACGATTCCTCTTTTTCCTCAAGTCCATGAAGACTTGGTGGCAGTTCAGAATCGAAAGAGAGAATTTCGCGTATCTTCTCAGGGAACTTAGCCGGATGAGCCGTTTCCAGTGAAATACAGAGCTGTTTTTTGTCCACCTCTTCATCTCTGAGATAACGCTGAAGACCTGCCCAGCTGACGGAACCATGTGGTTCAAGCAGAAGACCGTATTCTCTATGGGCATCCTTTATCATCGCTTCCGTTTCATGGTCATTAATGCTCACCGCGTACATGTCTTCCCTGATGCGGTCGAGGTCAGGCGAAGTGTTTATCACGCCCTGCTCGTTCATGTTTCCTCCATACAGAGCAACAAGCCTCGGGATATTACTCGGATGCCCTACGTTCATAGCACTTGAGATGCAATTCCTGGAGGGCACAACTTTTTCGTAGATACCTGATTCGACGAACTTCGGAAACTCGTCGTTCTCATTTGTAGCAACAACGAACCTGCTGACCGGTAATCCCATATTCATTGCGATAAGACCGCCACAGAGATCTCCGAAATTCCCCGATGGAACGGAAAATACTACTTTTTCATCATGATCTCCCGACCGGAGCTTCGCGAACGAATAGAAGTAGTACATCGTCTGAGGTATCAGCCGCCCGATGTTGATCGAATTCGCGGACGACAGGTTCAGATAATCCAGTTCCTGGTCAGCAAATGCCTGTTTGACCAGAGCCTGACAATCATCGAATTTCCCGTTGAGAGAGAGTATCGTTACGTTCTTGCCAAGGGTTGTCATCTGCTTCCTCTGACGCGCGGTTACTTCTTTCTCCGGAAACAGGACTACTACCTTGATGTTATCCAGTCCGTAGAAAGCATTTGCGATGGCGCTTCCGGTATCTCCCGAGGTTGCGGTTAGAATTAACAGTTTCCCGCTTTTACGGTCGAGGAAGTACTGCATGAGGCGACCCATCATTCTTACCGCGAAATCCTTGAAGGATGCTGTCGGACCCTGGTCCAGTCTCATCACGTACTTCCGGTCATACACGTGCTCAAGAGGTACTTCGTAATCGTAGGCATCGATAACGATTTGCCTCAGATCATCCTCAGGAATCTCACCGGCCAGAAATTTCTTCCCGACTGCGAACGCTATTTCATGGTACTGCGCATCCGAAAAATCCTTTATCTCCGCGAATGACAGTCGGGGTATCTCCTCCGGCATATAG
>JAUVLV010000048.1 GCA_030600545.1 Candidatus Aegiribacteria sp.
GTAAGCCCGTTGCAGCTTATATCCGTAGCCCATTGGTCAATCAGATATGAACCAACAGCAGAAACAAGCCCATTCTCGAAAATAATCAGAAAACTAGTTTCATCCCTTTCGGAACCGGTTGAAATAACTGTATTCACAATCAGCGGAACAGCAGGAGGTTGTGTCGTCTGCCATTCCTCCATTGTTTCTGGAATGTAACCTTCCGGATACGTTGTCATGACTACACTGGAATAATCGTAATCAGAACCGGTACTCAACATTAATGCAAACAATAGTAGGGTCAAATCTTTCCTCTTTACATTTAACTCAACTCTGATCCTCTATTTGAACTAATTATAAAAGCGGTACTCCATCCCGGTCAATGTCATGGACAGTTGATAACAGCTTGGAACTGTATGGCATAATACACCAACCCTTGAAGAAGGAAGAACCGACTTCTCATCCAACATTGGTCTCGGAAACATCATCCTTAAATTAAACAAAACTGGTTGATTTCAACGACAGGGTCTTTGAATCCTATTGTACTCCCGGGTGAACACTTGCATGTGCTGAGACCTGATAGTATTTATGCAGCAATTGAAGTTCGTAAAGGAAGGCATACCTGGTGAATTACTTTCTCATCATGCTGATAGCAGTGTTCCTTGCTATTGGCTAGCCTCCTGAATTCCAGGAGCCTGTCAGATTAGATTTATCTGAACATACCCTGATCACCGTCTAGCCATATTGTCTACCGTGCTCTTTATCCCTGTGATTTCTGTTCCTCTTCATCGAACCATTGACATATATACCATTCATTCTGGGAATCAGGCTGGCATATGAGGGTTACAGATCATACCTCCAGCGTTGTGTTACTTTGGAACCAGATCTCTTTTGTTAGTATCCTGGGTATCTGGATAGATTTACCTGTACTGTCATCAGGCCACACGTAAGCACCACTACCTGACAGGGTGAAAAAGATAGAATCGGCGGCGTTGAAAGCTGTCTCAGCGAAATGTAACTCGAGATCTAGTCCCCAGTAAGTGTCGATGATGCCATCACCATTGTAGTCATACCAGTCCACTTCTTGCTGATGGTGCATTAAGTCGTCACGGAAGCAATTATCCAATGCGTAAATGTTCATGAAATTCCAAGCATACTCAAGATCGGCCAGAAGAACCTCCCAAGGCTCGATGGCTATCTCCTGACTTCCTGAACCGCAGCCGGACATGAGCAGTAAAATTGATACAAATAAGAACACTGTCTCGGTCAGCCTTCTCATAACGTCTACCTTCCTCTCAGCCAGTGCGGATTACAGAAACTCCCATATCATTTCCAAGAGCCATCATGGCGGGAGTTCCTAAATTCCACTCCCAGGTTGATACGTACAACATGATAGCCACTGTATCATACAGATCGTTGACTGCGCGCCAGTCGAGAGTTTCGGTGCTGCAAAACCAGGACTCGATAACGACTATGTCCCATTCATCTCCAAGGCTGTGTAGAGCAGCGTTGAATCCTTCCTGATGAAATCCGTCGTAGTCCTCAATGTTGGCAGAGGGCCAGAGTGTGCCAGCTACCGTGACCACTGTTTGACCATAACCTGACCATACATCATGGTAGATGAGGATATTGCTGCGACTTCCTTCTTAGACGTCTGTTGGTCAAGTATCCTTCTGTTCACTATGGAGAACAGCATCTTTGGCGGTAGGCAGTCCGTACATTTCTGATTAGAGTTACTGCCCCAGAAGAACTATCCTTTTTGATAAAGTACCCGATTCGTAACTGACGGCCACTGCGAAATAAACTCCCGGAGCGCAGCCTTCCGGACTCCACAGAAAAGTGTTTGACTGCTGCTGCGATGGAACCCTTTGAACAAGCCTTCCCATGATATCGTAAATACCGATTTCAGCAAGTTCGGAAACTCCGTACAGTTCTATTCTGACCGAAGCCCCGGCAGGGTTAGGAGAAACGTACATCGCTTGTTCTGTTACAGAATGATCTCCTTCAATTCCTACCTGTGCCATTTTAAATCTTACAGCATCTGCTACAATTACCTGTCCTGGAGTGCAGCCTTCACTTGAAATCCCAACCCAGCCGAAGGTCCCCTCGTGGAAAGCGAATGTACCAAGCCTGTACCATTCTTCTCCACCAATGCTCTGGTCAACCGTAAAGAAGCTTTCTCCATCATGGTGATGAACGGTGAACTTTGCGTCAGTTGCCCTGTTGGAACCCGATACCCACCAAAGAGATACATCGTACCAGCCGGAAACAGGTATGTACGGATTCCATCGTGCGGTATCAACATCGTCCGACACCGTTATACAGGCATAGTCCGGGCCGAAAGGAACGCCGAAACAGCCAGTATCCCACTGTCCCGGACCTTCTGTAGAAAAGAGCGGATAAGAATTGTCGACGACTCTGCTTAAATAAGGGGGAGTAACAGGTGACAGCATATGTTCACATACTCCGGCACAGTAAGCCCAGCCTTCGACTCCTTCATGGTCCTGCCACTGGGTTAAAAGTCTCCAGGATTCGTTCCACTGAACGATGTAGTCAAGGAACGAAGCCTCTCCCAAAATCGACGGCATTTCCGTGTACTTAATTACATAAAATCCGGCCGTTTTAACCCCGCGATCGATATAACCGAATGCATCAAGAATATAAGGATGGACGATATCCCTTAAATCGAAGGATTCGGAGAAACCGTCACCGTAGCAGTACGTTTCCGTTCCCTGAACTGATCCGTTGAATGCGTTGTGATGAATGGATATAAATCTGTCATAACCTCCCGCGTTGGCATATGCAACCCTGTCTGCAAGAGAAACGTACTCATCAGTAAGCCTTGTCATGGCAACAATTTCACACTCGGGCAACTGCTCAAGATACGATCTGACAAGGTATGCCACATCCAGGTTCGCTTCCTTCTCTGTGTAGTAAATACCAACAGCGCCATCATCAGAACCTCCGTGTCCAGGATCGATGCACACTGACCAGGCGAGCATGATCTGTACAATAAGAAACAGAGGAACAAGAAAGCGTATCATCTGTCAGGAATAGCAATCAGAAAGCCTGAAGTGGCGTCAATTGCGTAAACAGTACCGTCAGCAACTATGGGATGAATCTCATGAATTTCAGGGGTAAATGTAATTTGCTGACTTACTCCGTCAAGGGATACAAGCCATATTTCACCTGAAGTGATCCGGATTCCGTCATCGGAGGTCACACTGTAGAGAATCGATTCTCTGTCATAGCACCAGAAGGGGTGAGAGCCCTCCGCAAGAGATGTACATATACCATCGGCAGGGGACACTTTTACAATCTCACCCTCGAGGGTAGGGGATATAATTAACTGATTATCCTCGAAGGTCACAAATAGAGGATCGTAGAACCTGTAACCGAAGGCGAGAACCGAAACTTTTCCATTGTCGGTATTTAGAATGCAGATTCTGTCACTGCTATCGCAGAATGCAACCAGAGTACCGGAAGCATCAACAGATATGGTATGTAATTCAAGCTCTATACCGGTTGATATTCCATTCTTATGAAGATATCCATCGGCTGTGAACCATAGATTTCCCATGCTGTTAAAGACAGGTCTTCCGCCTTTTCCGTAAGGGCCGTAAACTTCAAGAACAGAATCCGGCGAAAAAAGAAGAATGTATTCTGAACCGCCGCTGCTTACACATACGGCAGCCGAATTCCCATGCGAGGAGGGGGCCGAACAGCACCCTGATTCATTCCACGGCCAGGGGATGTATCTGGCAGAGGTTCCATTTTCAAGGTACAGGACACTTCCATAACGCCGGGTAACAGCTGCTATGCCACTGCCAAACGGAGTTATTAAGACCAGTCCCGCACCGTCGTATTGAAACTCCGGAAGTTCAGAATCCTCCATTGGAACTGATATGAGAGAGAGAATGGAAAGCACGATCAGTATATTCATTGTAGAATCCTCCAAGAAAAATATACATGATATTCAGGTAAATACACATAAGAGAATTACGGATTGATAGATGACATAAATTCATTTCCCTATCGAAGTATCTGAAATATGTAAAGTTAGTTCGGACTTTTCTGAGGAATAAATGTATTGAATGGAAAGATGAACTAAAAGAACACTTGAGTGTATTGAGATAACTAACGTAGAATATGCTGTTCATCGCTGAAAAGAGCAGCCCACAACGGTCTTCTGAGATGGGAGGATAATGGATACTCTTCTTCAGAAGCATCAGCCTCAAGTAATATGGGTGCTTTTGGTAAAATGCCCTGGCGGCACTCACGGCCACGCCAGGCCTGGCTGTACGCCCCGTAGTAAATGACCTGCTTCGCTCCCTTTTTGGGGACATGGGATGTTATACCTTTAATGGGATCTGGTCTTTACTCTTAACATTTTATACTTCTATGACAGATTAAAATGCTAATAGTAACGACCTAATCCCCATTACCCTGAAAAAAAGAACCGGGCAAAGAAAAGACAGCCCGGCTCTTTCATTATATTGATGTCTTGCTAAAAGCTGTTCTTGATATTACCCCAGGTTGTTCTGGAAATCGCCACATCATGGTCGTAAAGCCCGAACCAGCCGTCGTAAGGTACAGTTCCCCAGCTGTTGTCGTATTGATACATGTCAGGCGGGTAAGTGGGATCGCAGACAAGCCATCCTGCTGACTGTGATGAACCAAGAACAGACATTGCCAGCCAGTAGTCTCCGGCTGGAAATATGGGACCCATCTGAAGTTGAAGATCACTTCTCCAAAGGTCTAATCCCCACTGCGTATCACCTGTTAAAGTTTCTGTCTGGTATGCGGCAGGTACTGTCTCGCCCCAGATAAGAGATCCCATGACACCGCTGTTGTCGAAGTAGAGTTCCACAGCGATATCGAATGGATGAGCCGGGTCCGAGAAAACTGTCCAGAAAGTGATGCTTCTTATCCATCCAGAAGCGGCTAAGGTGAAGTTGTCGGCTCCAGCGAACTGGGGACCATTAACAAAAATTCCGTTAGAAAGATTGGGGAAGTCGTAAGGTTGCTCGTAGAGTGTGCCGTCTGCAGAAGATGCGGGACTGGAAATATCACCAGAGCCAACGTAACCGAAGTCTGTGTCAGCAAACGCAATTGCTGAGACAATAAGCAAAATCGAGAATATTTTCATTATACTCCTTCTAATTGTATTGATACATCCATTTTACCTATATACTAAGTATTTGAAATGAATTGTATGTTTGTCAAGTACGTCATTTCAATCTATCTTTAAAATGCTATAAGCAGTTTAATAGGATTTCGTGAAATGCAGTATCTTGTTCAGGACGTGGTTGGGAGACTTGCTCCGGAAAGTTCGTTCGGAACCGGTCAGGCTGCAGAACGTGCACTGATGTTTTTGCTCCCACCAGCATCCACGTGATGTCTCCAGCGGAATGAACGGCTGTACGTCGAGAAAAGGCCGGGCGGCTGTCTAGTGACATTCTCGTCCGGCACCCGTATCGAGCATAGCGGCTGTTATCGCTGCGGAAATTCAAAGAAGAAAATGGCTTGAATCGAACGGTCTGTGTACATAACCTGATTTTAACAGCATATTCTTCTATAACATCAATCTATCACAACGAATCGCTGAACCAGTTCGTGTTCATTAACTCTCATTATGACCATGTAGATTCCTGAAGGAAGATCATTGATCACGAATGAGTATGTCCCGGCAGCTGTATTGCAGTCTACAGGAGAGGAAATAAGTCTCCCCGACACTTCAAAGACCAATATTAATACTTCCCCTGGTTCTGTCAGGGCATACCTGATAGTTGCTGATTTGGTAATCAGGTTCGGGTAGACAGGGAACAATTGTGCATTATTCCATTCCGGTTCTGTTTCAATACCCAGAGGTTCATAATTCCCTTCAGAATCAACCTTGAGAAGAAGAATATCATCATTATCAGGTAGTTCAACTTCCCTCGGGAGATTAATGTAACTTGCAGTGCATGAAGAGAACTTTCATCATTCACTCAGGGATTTGACAGATCAGGGCTATTCTCTGTATTTTTGATCCGAAGAGAATTACGGATTGATAGATGACATAAATTCATTTCCCTATCGAAGTATCTGAAAAAGATAAAGGTAGTTTGGACTTTTCTGAGGAATGAATGTATTGAATGGAAAGATGAACTAAAGAACACTTGAGTGTATTGAGATAACTAACGTAGAATATGCTGTTCATCGCTGAAAAGCAATAATTTCAGCATATGGAATATGTAAGGATTCTAATGAAACGTTCTACCGGCAGGGCATTCTACTGGGCAGGCGGGCTTTTAGCGCTTCGTATTATACTGGTGCTTTCACTCGGAAATCCATGGTCTGATGAAGGAAATTCCTGGAACGAATGGATCATGGTATATGATTCACCAGTTTACACTGCAATGGCTCTTGACCTTTCGGATGGGGTTCACGATCAGGTCAGCATGGTGCTGCCGGTTTATCCCGTTTTCCTTGCAGCCACCGGATCAGTAATGCATCCGGATTATGTCTTAACTATTCTACTGCAGCAGCTGCTTGCCGTAGCTGCCGGAATCGCATGCTACGGAATTGTGAAAAGTGTCTATGGTTCTGATAGGGCAGCTATTATTGCTCTTGTCGCCATGATTCTTGCTCCTGCAAACATCATCTGGTCGATCCTTATCCTCACCGATGTTCCCAGTGCTTCAATAGCGGCTTTCTCTGGCTTATTATGGATTCTTGCAGTGCGAAGAGGAGATCGATTTAAGGAGTACCTGTTGTTAATGATTGTCTGTGGCCTTTTCACGGGTCTTAATTCCATGATCCGACCCATTGGAATGCTGGCTGTATTTATCTACTCACTTGCGACTCTGCTTCTTGTTCCATTCAAGCGGCTGAAAGGGTTATATGCTCTGGCGGGAACAGCCTGCTTTGTGATTTTGGCACTTCTTCCACCAACTCTATGGAGAAACCATAACCGAACTCAATTCGGTCTTAATGCCATTTCAACCCAGCAATCCTACGAACCCCTCAAACGGCTGTGGATGATAGATAACAACTCGTACAGCCAATGGGTTGATTATCATGCAAGTATCGATTCGTTGGCGATGGGCGAGAATGGTATGGAATGGTCGATTCGAGACAGTATATACTCAAATCGCACAAGGGAAATGTTCTTCAGCAATCCGGTAAAATACATTATTCCACACGTCACCAGCTGGCCCAGTTTGTTTTCCACCGGACTTCAGTCTAATTTACTCAAACCTCTTTACCCGGAATCGGTACCCAAAGTTTTCTATCTGGTAGTTCTTACGATTCAAGCTCTCTTCATTGGCGGTTTTTTATATGCTGTCTTCACTCCATCAATCAGAAAGAAGCATACCGATCTTTTGCTGATAGCAGTTCTCTGGTTCCTGGGTACGGCAGTCTCAACAGGTCCGATAGCCTATTCACGATATTCACTCACTTTTCTATGGAGCTGGGTAGCTTTATTCGGAATAAGCTCAGACAGATTCCTTACCATTGTGAAAAGCTATTATGAGAAAGGCAGGGAGTCAGCAGCTTAAGGGAAGCAAAGAAATTAAAGTATATAATATCTCTGTAAATTCGATAGAGTACATGGTTTGAAACCCTTTAAGGAAGAAAATATATGATAGCTGTTGTTGTTCCTTGCTATAGAGTAGTTGACAGAGTACTTTCTGTCCTTTCCGGAATAGGGCCGGAGGTTGATGCAATCTTCTGCGTCGATGATGCCTGCCCCGATCATTCAGGGGAGTTGATTCTAAGGGAATGTACCGACTCCAGGGTTACAGTTATTACGCATGAGAGGAACAGGGGGGTGGGCGGAGCGGTAATCACAGGTTACAGGGCGGCTTTGAAGGCTGGAGCAACCGTTGTTGTAAAGATTGACGGTGATTATCAGATGGATCCCGGGTTGATACCCTGCTTCACCGGGCCTATTCTTAATGGAAGGGCCGACTACACGAAGGGTAACAGGTTCACAAAACCTGGAGACCTGCGAGGAATGCCAGCGGTTCGTCTGTTCGGGAATTCCGTACTTTCACTATTCATAAAGTTCTCTTCCGGTTACTGGAATGTGCTGGATCCCACCAACGGGTATACTGCGATACACGCCGATGTGTTACGCCGATTGCCCCTGGACCGTGTGAGTGAAAGGTATTTCTTCGAGTCAGATCTGCTATTCCACCTGCGTATGATTGATGCAGTAGTGATGGACATGCCTATAACCGCAAAGTACGACGGCGAATCCAGCAGCCTTCGGTGGTGGAAGGTACTTCCGGGGTTTATTCTCCGGAGCATCCGGAACTCATTTGTCAGATTGTTCTACTCGTACCTGATAAAGGATTTCAGTTTAGCAACGCTAATGCTTATCCTGGGATTTATGTTACTGACGTTCGGCAGTATCTTTGGCGTGATTCGATGGTTACAGAGCATTTCGACAGGAATTTCAGCATCAGCGGGAACGGTAATGCTCGCAGGTCTCCCGGTGATTATCGGGCTTCAGCTTTTATTGGGCTTCCTGGGGTATGACATCTCAAGTGTCCCGCGAACGCCTTTGTCAAGCCTGAAGAAAAACTGATTTTACTATAAGTGTGGCACAGCCTGGGATATTGCTAAAACCTTAATTATCAATACGTTATTATTTACCTCGATAATTAAGGTTGAGGGCTGCTACTCCCGATCTTGATATCATATCCCGCAGACAATGACGAAATCCGCCTGCTCCGCTTCCCATGGCTCATCCTCACCCACTACACTGACGGTGAGATAGGAGACTTCAGGTTCCAGCTGATCAGGTATTCCAGAGCGGTAATCGCTGTGAAAACTTCCGCAGATGAACACGCAGCTGATTCCCTCAATCGAGGATGCCATTACAGCATCCTTCAGGAGCTGGGCTCTGTACATGTTGACAGGGTCCATGGGCATGGCTTGCATTTGATTTCCTATTGCTTCCATGGTTCCAAGGAATTGCTGCCTGTAGGAATCGTTCGTCGAGTCAACGCTTATGTTCTCGAAGAAGTCGGAATTCTCGGCTTCCCTGAGGCCTTCCCATCCGTTTCTTGCCACCGTAGCCGCAAAATGCCGGGGTACGTTGGCTGCAATAACATTCATACCATTCTGTGCAGCATGTTCTACCATGGGGTGGTAAGCCTCCATATAATTATTCCAGGGCCTGGCTGATTCAAGGAATTCATCCAGGTTAAGCTCTCCCGCAAGGTAACCGTCGAGCAGTTCCTGCACATCGGTCTCGAACATTTCAAGAGCAAGGGATTTCTCATCGAAAGCGAGGTTCGTCCAGATAAATAGTTCCCATTCATGAGCGAGAGCGTCATCATGTTTCTCCCCGATGAATACTACCGGTACTTCTTCGAGCATGCTTATCATCTCTTCAGAGGATACAGTGTCTACTCCGTGATGGATTATTCCATCGGGGGGCGAAAGCGCAAGTAATGCAACAATTAAAATTCCCAAAATCATCTTCCTTTCAAAGAATAACTAACAGTCTGATCGAAAATATAGCGAACCGGGATGACAAGGCAAATCCACCAGGTTTCAGAATGTTTCATACAGCGCTATTTGCCGGACGTGACATAGAGCATCCGGTGGAATATTCTATATTCAATATTGTATTATCCTTAACGTAACCAAAACGGGGGAAAAAATGAGAGTACTAACCGGTATGTCAAATATTATGATCATCCTTGTTGCATTAGCCTCGGGTTGTTCGGCTGAAGAGAATCTGGCTGTGTCTGAAACGCAGTCGATAAGTGATGATCAGGCTGTTGCTGCGCTGGTCAGAGGCAATAACGAGTTCGCGCTGAATCTATATGAAGAAGTATGTAAAATACAGGAATCGGATAACATCTTCTTCTCTCCTTACAGTATCTCCTCGGCTCTTGGAATGACCTACGATGGAGCAAGGGGGCAAACGGCCGTTGATATGGCTGAAGTTCTGCATTTTACGTTACCTGTTGAGGCAGTTAACAGAGCGTTCCATTCGTTAACCGAAACCATGAGTTCGGGCGATCTTTCGGGGGCTGAGTCCGGAGATCCTTTCACTCTTTCAATATCTAACGGCCTCTGGGTTCAGGATGGTTTCAACCTGCTGGATGAATACGTTGCGGAAGTAACCCGTTATTACAGTGCCGGAGTCAGAAATCTGAATTTCATTGATGATCCCGAAGGCTCGCGGGAAACCATCAACGAATGGGTTGCTGAGAGTACCATGAATAGAATACTGGATTTAATTCCTCCGGGAGTGCTGAAAGAAGATACCCGAGTTGTATTGACGAACGCGGTATATTTCAAGGCTTCGTGGAGAAATCAATTCGATGAACATTTCACAAAAGATGCTACGTTCTTCCTGACCGATGGCTCCGCAATCGAAGTTCCGATGATGAACCAGACGGATTATTTCAACTACTCTTCCACAGAAGGATGCAGTGCAATTGAGCTTGATTATGCCGCAGGCAAAGCAAGCATGCTCATTCTTCTTCCAGACGGAGATATCCAGGAATTCCAGCAGGATTTCAACGCTGATAAGCTTGGTACGATCAGAAGAAGGCTTTCTTCATGCAACGTATCTTTATCCATGCCGAAGTTCGAATTTACGCGAAGCTTGCAGCTGAGTCAGATACTCAGAACACTTGGAATGGAATCCGCCTTCGGAAGTGGTGCTGATTTCAGCGGTTTTACGGGAAGCCCTGACCTCTTCATCTCGGAAGTTCTGCACAAAGCTTTCGTGAAGGTTGACGAAGAGGGCACGGAAGCTGCGGCTGCTACGGCAGTGGTTATGGGCCTTACTGCGATGCCTGCGCAACCTGTTGAAATGAACATTAACCGGCCGTTCATGTTCTTCATACTGGACAGGGAAACCGGTTCAATAGTATTCATGGGAAGGGTGATGGATCCTTCGGCCTGAGTTCGGGGCCGGACTTAACCTGCGACACTTACAAACAATAAAAAATGCAAAAAGCATAAAAACATATTTCATACTTTTCGATGAACTGAGAAGCATTATTGTATACTGTATCTGGAAACGGAATTGGTATAATTGTAAGCACATTAAATCGGGAATTCACCCCGGGAGGATAGAATGATAATATCATTGCTGATAGCCCTTTGTCTCATTGCCGGCTACACCGTTCCACCCGAGCCTCCGGAGGTTCTGGAAATTAGAGAACACTACAGTGATGTAAAAGAATTGATGGAAGATGAATATGCCCTCTATAGAACAGACATCGATATCAATTCCACGAATGTACCTTATCCCGCTGTAGGCAATTACAGAGAACAGATATCATTCTACTGGTTCCTGGACGAAGAGTATGGTACATACGAATTGCTTTTTGTTACTATTTCAGCAGAACATGCCGCTCATGCGGATTATACGGAAATTCTTTACAATAAAGGAGAAGCAGTCTTTACTTTGTATTCATTCGTCTATAGCGATGGGGTTCTGGAGGAATCAAGAAGGTGGTTCAGCGGCGGCGAGGAAATCCATGCAACCTGCTGCATCATTTCAGGCGATACTACCGAGTATCTCTCTCCTTCGGAAAGAGGAAACAATTTCATTAGAGATCCTGAAAAACTGATGGAAGTGTTCAATATGCTCTAAGTATTTGAAAATGCTCATGAACCGATCACAACACTATGCAGTGAACAAAGGCTTTTCAAACAAACAGGTATTGATATACTGATATTTCAGCGATACTGATCCTTTAGAACCCAAGACCGATTTATTCATGTATTCAGAGAAATTTCTAATAAAGTGTTTTATACATGGACTTAGTACAAAACTCCTCTTGAGCAGGGGAACGAAACAGGAAGGTCGAATCATGAGATAGTTACTGACCGTTCTATTGAGCATATTGACAGTCTGGCGACCGATAAGGAAGGCGATGAAAGAGTATTACTGCTCACAGAATGGTGCAGTTCCAACGCTGACAGTGTTGTTACATCATGGTGGGATTTCTCCGAAGAAATGATAGTTAAGTACGATGATGGCTACGTAAACAGCCCCTGACACATGGCTCACGAAGAAGGCTACTCTCAGAGATGGCTTGACTCAACGGAATGGGTAAACGGACCCACTACATACGCAGGACCGGAGGAATAAGAAACACTTAAAGAGTGGTTGCTGTATCTATTAGCATGTTCTGAGAATTATCTTGTATGTTCGGAAGCTTGATATTAATCATCACCAGGTAACAATTGGATAATGTCGGCAATATACAATAAGGCGGATCCATATGACTGAGCGGTCTCCGGACTCCTACAGGGAAATAATTGCAATCTCCTTTCCCATAATTGCTGCAATGGCTGGCAGAACTATAATGATGTTCTGCGACAGACTGTTCCTTGCGCAGCACAGCCAGCTGGAGCTGCAGGCCTCTCTTCCAGCAGGGATTCTGAGCTTTACATTGCTATGCATTTTCTATGGTACGGTTTCCTACTCCGGTACATTTATCGCTCAGTATTTCGGAGCAGAAGATAAAGATGGATGTTCAAGGTCTCTGGCACAGGGGCTGTTTCTTACAATGCTGTCAGCCCCTGTTCTTGCGGCTCTAGCAGTACCTGGAAGCCTTCTTCTTGATCTTTCCGGCCATGCTTCTGAAGTAATCGCACTTGAGAAAGTCTACTTCCGGATTCTCATGTTCTCAGCGGCAGGACCTGTACTCACAGCTGCGGCCTCATCTTTCTGGAACGGCCGTGGTAAAACCGTTCCCACAATGCTTGCTGTTGTAACCGGAGCGGGGATCAACATTTTACTTGACTACATATTGATCTTCGGTAAACTCGGTTTTCCTGAAATGGGAATCAAGGGAGCGGCGATAGCAACAGCGATTTCGTCCTTTATTCCCGGAACAATCCTTACTATAGCTGCCTTCACCGGAAAAACCGCTGTTGAATACAGAACCAGGGAGAACTTCAGATTCTCAAAAAAGCTGACTGCGAGAATACTCAGGTTCGGTTTTCCGGCAGGTCTTCAAATATTCATGGATGTGGCCAGCTTCACTGTTTTTATATTCATCGCCGGTAGACTTGGAGCTATTGACTTCACAGCCAATAACCTTGCCTTCAGCGTGAACAATCTGACATTCAATCCGCTGCTTGGATTTGGATTTGCCACAACGATAATCGTTGGCAGATGCATAGGAATGGGAAGAAATGATATGGCGGTGAAAGTCGTCAGACGGACACTGCTGCTTGCCCTGTGCTACTTCGTACCATTAGGCGCTACTTTCGTTCTTTTTCCAGGCTTTTACACGAAGCTGTTTTTCAGTCCGGATTCCGTTTGTACTGTTGAAGAACTGACTTCCACTGCCGGCAAACTCCTGGCAATTATAGCAGCCTGGGGGGTGTTTGATACGGTCAACCTCATATACAGCGGGGCTCTCAGGGGGGCCGGAGATACGAAGTTTGTAGTATGGGCTTCCGGTCTGCTGGCATGGCTCTTCTGGATACCCGGAGTGATTTATCTCTACGCTGTTAAGAACACAGGAATTGTTACCCTCTGGCTCTTTACCAGTTTATATATAGCCATCTTCGCCCTGGTATTCTTCTTCCGATTCCGAACCGGCAAATGGAAGCGCATTGACCTTCTGGGAGAAAAGGAGATTTCAGCTCATTGATAATTATGGATTTCAGTAATATTCATTGTAATAGATAAAATCAGTGTTACTCCCGACGGCCGGTACGCTTACGTAACCTCGTACGACGGAGATTACGTTTACTGCAACATCTACATGGACGACAGGATCGGTTGAGACAGGAGAATTGCTCATTCCCCGTCAATTTCCTTCAAACGTTTCCTGATTCGTTCAGCTTCAGTTTCATTACCTGTCTTCTCGTACATGTCTGTCATACGCTCCAGGGTTGTTATCGTATATGGATGGCTTTTTCCGAGGGATTCCTCAAAAATGGCTAAAACCTGCTTGAAAAGCTGTTCGGCTTCCTTGTATTTCCCCTGGCATATATAGACTGGTGCAATATTTCCCAGAGATATTGCCGTATTTGGATGCTTCTCTCCCAGCAATTCTTTTCTGATGGCAAGAGCTTTTTCGTAGTATGCTAAAGCTGTGTCCTGATTGCCTTTACGCCTGTGAATCCCTCCGATGTTATTGTATGAAGTTGCAGTATCCGGATGTTTCTCACCCAGCAATTCTTTTCTGATGGCAAGTGCTTTTTCGTAGTATGCTAAAGCAGTGTCAAAGCTTTCTTTACGCCAGTGAGCCATTCCTATGTTATTGTATGACAATGCCGTAGCTGGATGCTTCTCGCCCAGCAGTTCTTTCTGTATGGCAAGGGCTTTTTCATTGTACTCCAAAGCTGTATCGTAATCCTCTTTTTTCCAATGAACGCTTCCGATGTTATTGTATAAAGTCGCTGTATGCGGATTTTTCACACCCAGCGTTTTATTCTGTATGGCAAGGGCCTTTTCATAGTATGCTAACGCCGTTTCATAGTTGCCTTTAACTGAATGAACGTGTCCGATGTTATTGTATGAACACGCCTTGTCCGGACATTTCTCTCCCGGCAGTATTTTCTCTATGGCAAGGGCTTTTTCATAGTAAGCTAAAGCTGTGTCATAATCGCCTTTATACAAATGAACCATACCAATGTTATTGTATGATTCTGCTGTGTCCTGATGTTTCTCACCCAGCAATTCCTTCTGTATGGCAAGGGCTTTTTCATGGTACACTAAAGCCTTGTTATAGTCACCTTTACGGAAATGTACATCTCCAAATTTATCGTATGATATTGCAGTATCCTGATGTTTCTCCCCAAAAATTTCTTTCCTTATGGCAAGGGCATTTTTATGGTATGCTAAAGCCGTGTCATAGTCACCCTTATCTGAAAGAACCTCTCCGATGCTATTGTACAAAGCCGCTGTATCCGGATGTTTTTTACCCAGTATCTTCAGGCAGATTGCCAGGGCTTTCTGGCGATACGCTAATGCTTCATCATATTTAACTGATTCGTATAAATAGTCCCCGGTCTTCTGACAGTATTCCTTAGCTTTGTCCCAATCCTCTGCCTGTTCATAATGATGGGCACTGTCCGCATATATTGTCTTGTCATCGGGATAGAGTTTAACGATTGCATCACCAGCCAGTCTGTGCAAACTCCTCAGACGAGCCCTGAGCTGCATATCATAGGCTGCGTCCCGCAGCAAAGCGTGATTGAAAATATATTTAAGCTCCGTCAGCGCAGACCAGATCCGTTCTTCTTCAATCCGGGAGATCAGCGGACGAATTTCACTATCTTTTATCACGGTTCTGTTATCCGGTGTCGTTGTGTGCAGAAGTTTGATCAGGGCGGTAAGCACCTGTACCCCAAACTCACGCCCCAACACCGACGCGATCTGCACCATTTCCTTCAACTCTGCTGATAAACGGTCAATTCGGGCGATAAGGATCATGTTGATGTCGGTAGGAATGTCGGTAGGTTCTTTGATAAGACGATAATGTCCATCCTGAAGCTTGATGACACCCATCTCTAGCAAATAGAGGCAGAACTGTCTGGTGTAGAATGGGTTACCTTCCGTTCGGGTTTTGATATATGCAGCCAGTTGGTCGTTAATCTTATTCCCCAGGCGAGTTTCAATCAATACTTTCGTAGTATCCCCGGATAATTCACTCAGAGTTATTTCATGGCGCGGTACGTCATCATCAACGCTCAATTCCGGCCTGGAACCGTCATCATTGAACCGGCTGCATGCCAGAATAATCAAGGGATAGTCCTTAATCTCTCGGGTTAAGATCTCAAAGACCGCATGTGATCCATCGTCCAGCCACTGGATATCCTCAATCAGCAGAATGATCGGCTCGGTCAGGCTCAGAGCAGTGAAGAATTCCTTGATAGCCAGTTGCGTTACCACCGCCCGGTCTTCAGGATCGATTACGTCATATACCGATCCATCCCAGAACAGTCCAATAACCGAACCGATGATCGATTCTATACGGTTTAATTCCTTTATGGTTTTCACACGCTTGTCAGCATCAGACAGGCTTACGATTTTACCGATCAGTTCTTGATAGATCGTTTTAAATCTGGTTTTTCTGTCATCGGCAGAACCTTCTTCATCCTGCTCAAAGTAGTGATTGAAGAAATATGTGAATGAATTCAGCGGCTTCCTGAGGATACTGTCGGTTTGCAGGATCAGTGTTCTAATATCCTGCTGTTGTGTCAGTTCATGTGCCAACCGTGATTTACCAATGCCCGGGTTGCCATAGATGTAAGCGATACCGCCGAACCTGCCGTTTTTAATCGGATGCATCAATTTTGCGAGCTGGTTCAATTCCGCATCACGACCGACCATGCCTCCTTCATAAAACGAAAACTGAGCAATTCTCTTTTTCCCTGTCAATTGGTAAATAGGGGTCTTTCCCTTGAATCCTTTGAACCTTCGCGGTTTTAATTCTCGTATCTTGTAATGCGAGAAAGTCTGCCTGTAAATCGATTGATCAAGGTAAATCACAGAACGCTTCTTTTTCTGAGTAAATCTCGCTGACAGATTTACAACCGACCCCAACGCTGTATACTCACTTCGCAATTCACTCCCCACGAATCCGGTGAATGCTATACCGTATGTCAGCCCGATTTGCACAGACAATTCAGGGATCTCCCTTATCGCCAGCGAAAAGTCCAAAGCTCGGTTGTACAGATTTCCAGGATTGACCGGTGCTCCGAACAGCACCAGCATTATCCCGCCCTTGTTATTGAAGTCGATCTTGTTGAAGTATCCCCCGAAACGGTGAGCCATCGTAATGACCTTTGCAACCCCAGCCGCAAGATCGCCCTTTTCATCGAAGGATATGTAACAGGAAACAATGTCGCGGAACTCACCTCCACTGGCTGAAGAAAGGATTTTCTGAGGAATGAACTTATCCTGATTGACAGGAGGCGGTGTTTTTCGTACAACTTTGGCAGTTGTTGTCGGAGCGGATTGCAGCGAGTAGAAACGGTCATTTTTTCGTATGTAAGTCACTCCCGCTGAAGTATCGATTTTTGATAGTACTTTCTTATCGACAATCACCTCTCCGCTATCCGCGTATTGCTTGTTTCCAGTACATCGCCTAATTGCCTCGCCTCCGAAAAGGAAAGCATTCTGCTGCTCATGCGTAATAATCCTCCATGTGACGGGACCGTGGGACAGACCGATTCTCATGGATAAAACGAAGGAACCGAATTTGGTCTGCTGATTGCTTTCATCCAGAAACAGCCCTTGAAGCCGGACTGCTGCCGACAGAGCTTCTACGACAGCAACTGAGTTGGAACGAAAAATGGTTGTGAACGCATCTCCGGCGAAAGAGGAAACAAATCCCCCGTGTTCATAAATTATCTCAATTGCAGGAGTGAACACGCGATTGATTACATTAGCCAGCACCTCCGCGCCTTCTTTACCATTGTTCATCAATACCTGTGTCATGGCGGTAAACCCGGTGATGTCGATGAACATCGTGGTGGCCTGAAAATTACCAGAGAATTGATTGCGGTTAAATTGCTCACTAATGAAAGATGGGATTAAACGGTGCATTGGGAAGCCTTCCGATTAAAAGTTTTCTTTTTTAAGAGGAATAGCCTCCCTGTGACATTCTCTTTTTCACCATTGATACCTCTGGAACCTTTATAATCTTTTCGAAAATCTTCAGGGCTTTCCCATAATTTTCTGCTGATCTGGCGGGATCGGCCTTCTCGAAGACCCTGCCGAGACAATAATAACATTCAGCTTCGATGAATTCATCAACATCATCCGCTGACAGCAGTTCCTCGATTTCCTGTACAATATCGCAGTTCTCTTCCGTTTCAAGGTCGTACAGCCACTTCACTATGTAATACTTGTATTGATCGCTCTTCTTCTTCGAATGAATCTTCAGTTCGTTTGCATTATCCAGATAGCTACGGGCATCAGCTAAATTTCCTTCTTCAAGGTATATTTGCGCCAGGAGCAGGGAGTTAAGGAATATGCCGTACTTGTCTTCCTTTTCAGCATTCGTCCTGTAACTGTTGATGACACGAATCTTTGCATCCTTCGTCCTGCCCATCATGAGGAAAGCTTTTGCACTCCCCAGGAGACTCATTGCCCTGCCCTTCAGATCACCTCTTATCGCTTTTATACTGATGGAGTTATTATAGAACTTGATGGACTGGGAATATTCACCGAGGTCGTACATTATATTGCCCATGATATTGTAACCTTTTGCCTGGAGCATTCTTGTGTCGTTGAAGATCTCCCTCTTCCTCTCTATTGCGATCAGCAGAGTATCGTTATTCAAAAGCTCCTTTTCTGTTTCATTATTATAAAACATATTATCCAATAATTTAACAATATGTATTGCCTCGTCCAATTCCCTTGTTTTCCAGAAGTAAATAAGGGCGCCGAAACAAGCCCGCATCATATCAAATTTGCTAATTTTGTCGCTGTGCTTCAGGAACCACTGATAATTTTCGTACAAAGCATCGGGCCGCCCCATGTAGTATTCAGAGAATGCGATTTCGGTTTTGATTCGGTTGTAGTATTTCCCATGAATCTCGGCGCCGGTTTTCAGTATCTCGATCGCTTTGGCCGGATTCCAGAGGATATTCTCGATGAGACCAATCATAAGATAAACCTTGTCGATGTCATCTCCCCTGTACTTGTTCAGGGAACTTTTGAACATGCGGAGTGCCTCCAGCGGGGATTTGGTTAAACTGTGAATGCCCCTGCAGTAATCGATGATGCCGTTGTCGTACAATTCCTGAAAGATATTGGTGATTCTCCCGTCGAATCTGGTACCTTTGCCTCTTGTGATGAATTCGAGGGCTTCTTCATCGGTATAACTGTATTCTCTGTAGACCCTGAGGGACGTCATGGCATCGAAAACATCGGCCACGGAAATGATCTTTGCCAGTTCGGATATCGCATCGCCCTTGAGCTTATCAGGATAACCGTTCCCGTCGAGGAACTCGTGGTGCGATCTGATGGCCCTTGTAACCGATTCTATTACCGGATGGCGCCCGAGC
>JAUVLV010000039.1 GCA_030600545.1 Candidatus Aegiribacteria sp.
ACCCTTCAGCTCTTGATTGTGGTATAATTGACTTGTGGACATGATGCTCCTTCAATGGTTTAGGTGGAAGTTTGCCATTGAAATATAGTGTCATGTCCACACTTATCCACTTACGCTATGTATGCAAATTTCGGAAGAGCCGAAGTTTGTGGAAATAGGTACACCCCACGCCCTGGAAATCGGAGCAATGATCATCACTACTGTTACCGCAACAAGCATCATATTCGAGATAGTGGGGCCGATCTGCGCAAAATTCGCCCTCAGCCGTGCCGGCGAAATCCCCAGACGGAATGATGGCGGTACTTAGCCAATGAATTTCGAATTCACTACACTATTTCTTGTCGGAGTAGCAATTTCCCTCGGCCTTTACGCTGGGAAAGCGGACAGTAAGATAAAGAACTATCTCGGTCTCGGACTCCTGTCGCAGGCAGGCGTTGCCATAGGTCTTTCACTGCTCGTATTTCAGGAGTTCCAGCAGATACCAGGCGACCATGCGGCTGCAATTGCCGGTTCCTCGGTTACAACGATTGCAGCGACATGCATAATTTTCGAATTGATAGGCCCTGTTCTGACCAAATATGCCCTGAAAAAAGCCGGGGAAATTCCAAATGATTAACCTTCATATTTTAACCAGTCTGCAGCTCTTCATACTGCTGCCGTCTGTTACAACGGCGAAATAAACACCCGAAGGTACCGGAACTCCGGTGTCCGAGGTTCCCGTCCAGGTGAATAGTCCCGATTCAACCTGCCTGTCAAGAATGGTTCTTCCGCTCAGATCGTAAATTCTGAGGTTGGCTGCAAACGGACTAGATATATTCAGAATAACGGAACCGCTGAATGGATTCCTTCCCGTGACTGAAACGGACAACTGTTCCACGGTTGAAGAAGAATGTCCTGCAATTCCTACAGGATCAGGAGTACAGGCCCACAAATCCCATTGAAGATCGGTATCCCTTCTTCCGTACACTGCCCAGAGCTTATCATCTAACCATGCCAGTGAAGCGTCATCAACCGCATCCTCTGTTACAGCGCCGCAGTATCCCTGCCAGGCTCCGCCAGTATAAGTGTTGTAATGCAATTCACTGGTTCCGCAGGTCCACATGGCTGTGATTTCGCCTGCAGAAGATGAAGTTATTGATGGCCTTACGCATCCGCTCGAGGATGAAATCGTTTCGGGTGTTGTCCATACACTTCCAGATCCATGTGAAGATAGAATCGCTCCGTTATCATCCTGCCAGGCGACCCAGTATTCGCTTCCATCGCTTGTGATGCATGCGTACCGGCTGTTCTCGTTACTGGATGAGATAACTGTTTCAGCCCCGAATGGCCCCGAGTCCGGAGCATCTCGGAAGCATATAACCCAGTTTCCGTTCCGTCTTGCATGGTAGACAAGGCCGAATCCGTTCCCTTTATAGGCAACATCAGGGTAACGCTCTTCACCATCTTCAGCTGATAAAGTATTTATTGATGACCAGTTGGATCCGGTCCAGAATACTCCCTCTATATCCGTTGAGGCGTTCTGCCATTTCTGCCAGACCAGCCACGTATGACCGTTGCCTCCATCCATCGCGGGCTCTACTTCGAAGGGATCTCCGTCGGTCAGTATTGTCTCGTTAATCCATGAGGATCCATTCCATTGGGAAACATATATATCGTAACCATCATGATTGTTCTGCATGCTCTGCCATGCTGTCCAGACATTTCCCTGGCCGTCGCCTCCAACTGTGGGGTGCCAGTCCCAGTATTCATGGTCGCATACCGCGATGGGCTGAGCCCACGAATCTCCGTCAGTAAATGTAGACAGGATATTCGCCCGTACAGGATCGGAGGAACCGCAGACTGCAAAAAGATCTCCGGAAAAGGGATCGTAATAGGTGTCCACCCTTCCCTGGGTATGAAGGCCTTCTGTCAGATCATAGGAAAGCCAATTATCCGAACCGGATGTTCCTGAACCTGCACCATTGATGGATATGAAGCCGGCAATTCCCATTCTCGGTTTGAGAGTGGGATCTCCCAGAAGAACGGCTCCATTCTCCATGCTCATATTGGCTGCAAGCCATGTTCTGAAGGCAATACCCAGACAGTTTCCATTGGCCAGTGACAGGTAGTATTCCCGAAAATCATTGGTATAATCAACCTTAGCCTGGGCAAGTACAGCAAGGCCGTACGAATCGCACCATATATAACTGTTGGCCAGGTTGTCCACTTCTGTCCAGCGGCCGTTCGAGCAACAGTTAAGAACGTAGAAGAACGCGTGGGGATCAAGTGGAGGAACCTCGAAATTATCGAGTGTCCCGCCACCTTCGGGAGGCGCGTCCGTATGGAAGCTGCTGCCCCAGGGGCTGGAGTGAGAGATGAGATGTACCCACTCGTACCCGTTCAGAAGCTCCTCCTTGAAATCGTCGGCATTCGTACATGCCGGGTCGTTTTTTCTTATAACCGTTGAGTAAAGATCATCGAGATAACCTGTAAGTCCGGTGAATGCTTCCTCGTACGCAAGGGCTCTGTCCGGAAGGGAAAGGGCACCGGTCCTGTAAGCATGATTTTTGGCGAAGTAGTCGTTAAGAAGATTCACGGCTCCGCCAAATGTAAGGTAAGTGGGCGTAAGCCTTCCTACCCAGATTTCCGGTCCTCCGTTACTGTACGATTCGTAAAGGCCATCGGCATCGGGATCGTTCCATGTACCGTTCATATCCATCAGAAATACATCAACAGGATACTCGCCGTCTCCCGAATCCATCCAACCGGTGGGTATGTCCCCGATACAGATGGCGCCAGCAAGATCTCCGCCGGAATACTCGGTTATCAGATCGTTCCTTATATCTTCAGCGCTTCCGCCCGAAATCAGCCATGTCTTAACATCGTATCCGTCGTTCTCCAGGTCCGACTGAAACGTCGCTAGTGCTGAGCTGATACCTGTGCTGATTCCCTCTTCAACAAGAAGAACTACCGTCTGCCCTTTCGATCCGAAAGCTTCAGCGGTTACAGTTCTTCTGTAGGATCCCCTTGCCCTCGAAAGTTGAATTCGTTCAGAGGTGGACATGGGCATGCGATTCCGGGCATCCATGTACTGAATGGGTATACCTTCCGGAACTGCAATTCCCACGGATGTCCATGCAACAGTAATTATCAGCGCAGCGATCAGACGGTTCATACTTATCTCCTATTCCAGTGAACCAACTTCGGCTTCAACGGCTTCAAGTATTTCACCGGATCTGACGACTTCGGCCATCTTCGTATGATCCGGATATAGAGGCCTGTCTTCACCTAAATGGTCAACGTGCTTTCTGATGATATCGTATGCAGCCTGATTACCCTTTCCGGGCTTATAATCCCTCTGATCGAGACCATCAGCCGCGGCGATAAGTTCAATTCCCAGAATTCCACAGGCGTTTTCAAGAATCTGGTGATTCTGGATCGCGGTATTCATTCCCATGCTCACGAAATCCTCCTGGTCCGCGGCAGCGGGAATGGATGCGCAGGACGAAGGAGCTGAAAGGGCTCTTTGTTCAACTATGAGCATTCCTGCGGTGTACTGGCTCAGCATATGGCCGCTGTAAAGGCCCGGCTTCTCAGCAAGGAACGGTGTAAGCCCTACAGAGAGAGCAGGGTTGAGAATTCTGTTGAGCCTTCTCTCGGACATTACCGAAACCATAGTTATAGCGGTGCCCATCATATCCATCGGAAGCGATACGGGTGTTCCCTGGAAGTTGGCTCCCGTCAGAACCAGATCTTCTTCAGGGAAAAATACGGGATTGTCTCCAACACCGTTCAGTTCGATCTCAACCTGGCTCTTTGCGTATGCAAGTGCATCATGTGCCGCTCCTATAACTTGAGGAGTACTTCTCATGGAATACGCATCCTGAACCTTCTTCTTGCCGCCTTTAAGCAAATCACTTCCCGCGATGCATTTCATGAGCGCGTTTGCAGTCCGAATGGCGCCTGAAAAACCCCTGGCCCTGTGCAGCTTTTCATCGTACGGCTTGAAGTTGGCCATCAGAGCTTCGAGGCTCATTGCAGCTGCAATTTCAGCCTGCTTCAGCCATCTGTTCATGTCAAAAAGATGAATTGAGTTCATCGAGTTCAGAACATTCGAACCGTTAATGGTCGCAAGGCCGTCCCGCGCATGGAATATCTCGGGTGTGAGGCCTGCCCTCTTCAACGCCTCGCCTCCGGGGAGAAGCTCGCCGTTGTAGAAAGCTTCGCCTTCACCTATGACAACAAGAGCTATCTGGGACATTGGCGCGAGATCTCCACAGGCTCCAACGGAGCCCTTCTGGCAAACGAAGGGTGTGACACCTTTGTTCAGCATATTCACAAGCATTTGAGTTATTTCGAGCCTCATCGCTGAATGTCCCTTTGCGTGAACATTAATCCTGGAAGCCATTGCTCCCCGGACATACTCAAGAGGAGCTGGATCGCCGATTCCGGCAGCGTGATTGTATACGAGATACTTCTGGAACTGCTTTACCTCTTCATCGTTGAGAAGGGTTTCAGAGAACTCCCCAATACCGGTATTCACACCGTACATGACTTCGTTCTTCTCAAGTTTTCTGGTTATCATGTCCCGGCAGAAGTTGATTCTTTCCTCCGCCGCGGGTGAAAGTTCAACTTTCTCTCCGTGACGTGCAATTCTGATAAGTTTTTCAACTGTAAGGCCGGTTCCATCGATAATTATTGCCATCTGATTCCTCCCTGAAGGGTTGAGTTATTGAATATGTAAGTTATATATTCACTGAATATAGATACCCTCAAAGCCAACAACAACTGGGGACGTACCACACTTCTTCAACTTACGGGTGTATTTAATACAAAAATAATAGTATTTATACAATAAATTTACTGTTTATAACATATTGTCTTATAATTTCAATTTCTTTCAATATCCAAATATTTTATATGCATTACTGTTTATCCTGAATGCATTACTGTTTGACAAATCGAACTTCTCTGAAATATTTCATGTAGTATTCACACGATTAAGCGAAAGGCAGTGTTTCAATGGAGAATTATCGGGATTCTGTGGATTTCACTGAAGGCGGACGCAAAACAGGTATGCTTATCATCACCGATGTGGGAAGTACCACAACAAAGGCACTTCTTTTACAAAGAACCGATGATAATGGTCTTCGGTTCGTAAATAGCGCTGATGTTCCTACCACTGTAGAAAAACCCTTTGAAAATGTCTGCATAGGAGTTGCAAGGGCGATCAATAAGCTGGAATTCTTAACCGGAGATAACCTTTCACGTGGTAACGGGATGCCTTCGGTTCCCTATCTTTCAACAAGTTCTGCCGGGGGCGGCCTGCAGATGATCGTTTTCGGTCTCACATCCGTTGAGACCGGTAGAATTGCCGAAAATACAGCAAGCAACGCGGGGGGAGTCATACTGAAAATGATATCTATCGATGATGACCTTCAGGCCATAGAGCAAATGCTGGCCATTCAGAATCTTCATCCGGACATGATTATGCTCGCGGGTGGAACTGACGGGGGCGCTGTGGCCGGAGTAGTCAGGCTTGCGGAGCTTCTGGCCTTATCCAAACCTGAACCGAAATTTCGACAGACCATGAAAATACCCCTGGTCTACTGTGGCAATACCGAAGCAAGGGAATTTGTGAGAGAAGTCCTTGAAGATAGTTTTGATGTCCATATCGTCGATAACGTGCGTCCATCAATGGAAGAATTGAACACGGAACCTGCCAGGAATGAAGTACACAGACTTTTCATGGAAAATGTTATGGAGAGAGCTCCCGGTTACTCGGAACTGAAAAATTACGTGGTTTCGGATATTCTACCGACACCGTCAGGGGTCGAGAATATTCTCAGATTGTATAGTAAACATGCCGGGGAAAGCGTTCTTATGATGGATATGGGCGGCGCGACAACTGATATCTTCTCATGTATAACAGGTGAATACTCAAGGACCGTAGCGGCCAATACCGGAATGAGTTACTCCATAGCCAACATTCTGTTAAAATCAGGTATCGAAAAGTTAATGCACCATCTGCCCCGGGAGTTCGATGAGAACATCGTTCGGGATTACATCTACAACAAAACGATCTTCCCTACATACGTTCCTGAAAATGAGTCCGAAGAACTCGTTGAACAGGCCGCGGCTATCTGCGGCACCGAAACTTCCTGGAAAGAACATCTTGATACGTGCTACAAAACCATGAGGGTAGGGTTCCTTGACAGACTGAAATCCCGTAACAGGAAAATGTTCGAGGAAACGTTCCTCACATCCGGGGAAGAACCTTTTCAGCTTTCTGACATTGAACTCATAATAGGTTCGGGTGGTGTAGTTTCCCATGCGGATAGGAACAGAGCTTTCTGGATTCTGGCAGAGGGTTTCAAACCCCCCGGCATAACCAGACTTGCAATTGACAGAGACTTCAAAAGCCCGCACCTCGGTGTTCTGTCAGAGATTGATAGTGAGGCTGCGCTTTCTCTCTTTCAAAAAGAGTGCCTTGAGGATATCGGGTGGGTCGTAGCCCCCTTCGGCGATATCAGTGAAGGCGATGATATGCTTGAGGTTATTAAAGGTAATACCGGAGAATCCTGGAAACTCTCCTGTGGAGATCTGTTATTCCTCAAATCCGGAGAAAACCTGGAATTTGTTCTTGAAGGGAAGGTTTCTCTTGGAAACGGATGCAACCATCTCGATACAGAACTTCCCGTTCTGATTGACTGCCGGGGACGGAGAGAGAATATCGTTGGAAAATCCCTCGCGTTTTCTGAAATAACGGAATTCACTCATAGAATTAATAAATTCGACTGTTCTATCCAATCAAAATACAGTGAACTCGTAACCGGTGAATGGGAAATGGCTTACAGGCTTCCCTACAAAGGCACTCTTTTTGTTGAGCAGGGGGATAAAGTTGAACCTGGCAGTATATTGGGAGAAAACAGGTTCGATCCTCCGAAGCTTTACATGGTAGACCTGAACAGAATCCCCGGATACGACAGGCACCTCTCACCTGAAGAAATCCGAAACGGTCTCCTGATAAAAGAGGGAGACAAAATCAAACTCAATTCTGCGCTTTACAAAGTACACAGGGAAGGTCTCCAGGGTTTCGATTTTACTTTTCATTCCCCCGTAAGAGGAAGGGTAACCAGGATCGAGAAAAACGGTATCATCATAATCCGGGAAATACAGGATTACGATGAAAAGCCCCATGTAATAGATATCGCGAAATCTCTTGACATCAAACCAAAGCATATCAGAGGTTATCTGAAAAGTAAGCTGGACAACTTCGTGGAGGCCGGTCAGGTCATAGCTTCAGATATATCAGCGGGCAAAGCTGTGACTGTAGAATCACCTACCAGCGGAGTACTTAAGGAAATTGACACTAAAAATGGTACCGTAACCGTTCAGTACGACATTAACCCGGTAAAGATGATCTGCCATGTCTCCGGTACGGTATCTGAAATACTTTCCGATCATATTGTCCGGGTAAAAGGCACAGGAACAAAACTGAATGGAGTGATAGGTTTCGGAGGAGAGAACAGTGGAGTACTTCTTAAGATAGATAGCATCAAGAATAGTCAGTTCCAGGAGAACTGTGTCGTTTTTTCAGAGGTTCCCATTAATCTGGAGTTCCTTAGACTCGCTTCGGATGCCGGAGTTTCAGGAATAATCGCTCCATCGATACCTGCTTCCGACTGGGTCAATTACAATGGAGAGGAACTTGGTGTAGCCATAACAGGCGATGAGGATATTCCTTTCACACTGGTTCTGACATCGGGCTTTGGAAGTTTTCAAATGAATGAGGAATATGCCGAATTCCTTGAAAGCTCTATCGGGAAGACTGTCTGTCTTTCGGGAAGGACACAGATCAGGGCTGGTGTCACAAGACCCATGGTAATAATATGAGTAGCTGCGTTGCATCAATATTGTTACCGGTTCTGATGCCGGTAAGTCACCTTCCGTCCGGCTGGGCTGTCGGCGCTTCACCCTCACTGGAAGGATGAATCCGGGCAAGGTAATTTGTCCTAATACAATAAAAAAGTTGACATATCTATATCTGTCAAGTAGGTTTTTGTTAACTTCATGAATTGGAAAGGAGAAACAATCATCAAACTGTAAGTGATCGAAATTTCAACCATAGAACCTGAGAAAGGCGCATTATGAAATATGTACTATTCAGTCTGATTTCTGTCAGTCTGATTTTCGCTACTGATTATGTCGATGGCGAACTTCTGGACAATTCCGCTGCAACAAATGTCGTAAATGAATCCAATCTGATTTTTGTGACCGATTCAAATGAAGCCCCCGACCTGGGATATGCATATGTCTCGCCCGTTGATAGGGCAATTTCCAGAGAAGATGAGGAGGGCTCCTCTGTATGGTCCGATTACGACTGGAACGATGATATCATGGTATCCCCAGGCAGAGTGGGCAGCGGACAGGATTTCGATACTGATGAAGCCACAGGAGATATGTATGCTATCTATGATACGAATCACGATGGCGTTACAATCAGGGACAGTATAGTTGTCTACCGCTCACAGGATAACGGCGCAACCTGGACATTCTGGAGTTACACATGGAGTGGTTCCCATGAAATGAACAATCCTAAAATCCGCATAGCAATTGATGGTGCAGGAGTTTCCTGGGTCTGCATGATGTATCTCCATGATTCTGCTCTCTATACAAGAAGAATGACCACCGCCGGTACTGGAAGCATTCATGAAATGATCACAAACAGTGCTCAATTCGCTGATATGGATGCTGATATAGGCACGGGAGCTTACGTTTATGCAACCTACGTACCGGATGGAACAACACATATTCGGGTTGCAAGGAACGGACTGGATGGAAGCGGTTGGGTAGACGACTCCAATATTTACGGTAATACTGGAATCACTAATCCCCATCCAGCAATAGCAGCGGGTAATGGAGGCTTGGCAGCAGTGGCATTTACTATATCTACGGCCACGGTACCGGAGATTCGAATCAAGAGAACTACTAATAACGGTGCAAGCTGGATTTTCTCTACACAGGTAGAGCCCGCCGGTGGCTGGGTTGACCTGGCAGATATTGATGTAGCTTTCAACCGTGGTACTTCTCAGATAGGCTGGTTAACGATTACTTTCGATTTCGGCTCAAATGATATCCGTTTCGGATACTTCTCAAGCACCGATGCCGGACTGAACTGGGATTGGGAAACCCTGTTCAACACGGGCGACGATGAAAACCATGGTTCCATCCGAGCATCTAAAAGCACCGGAAGTGTTACTGTTTCTTACAATCAAGATCCGGGCGATTTGGTTATGTTCACATGGGCATCTTTTAGCAACCCCACTTCTTTCAGCACACCCATTAGCATTAACGATTTTCCAGCCACAGGCTACTGGCCCTCAACCGCTGGCTGGAACGGATCCAACTACTCCTCGGTTCTCTACACCACCTATGTTAGCAGCAGCTACGCCCTCTATTTCGACTGGTATAATCATACTGGTATTGAAACCTCTCAAGCTGCTGTAGGATCGATGCAGAGCAGTCCTAACCCCTTCAACGCCACTACTAACATCAGCTTCAGCCTTACACAGAGCAGCCCGGTTACAATCTCCATTTACAACGTAGCCGGACAGCTTGTAACAACCCTTGCTGATAACCAGAGCTTCAACGATGGTTCACATTCCGTGCAGTGGGATGGTCAGAACGCAAGCGGCGCCAGGGTTTCTCCCGGTGTATACTTCTGCCGACTCAACGCTGATGGAATCAGCCAGACTCACAGAATGATGATGGTGAGATAGCTGCTCATCGTATAAGCCTGAAGAATATCAGGTACATGAACCGCCCGGAGCCTGGCTCCGGGCGGCTTTCTTATACAGGGGGACGTACCACACTTGTTCAACTTACTGGTACTTTTAATGGTACAACCTGCTGTATATCCACGTATTTGCATCTCCTGTGGATGATGTGCTGGAGATAGAGGTTGGATAATTTTCAGCAATCCTGCTTCTTCAGGAAAGTGCTGTGCCTTGAGGCGGGATTTTTCATGATCATCTGCTGACATTGACCGGTAATATTTCTGGCGGTATCCTTGACTTCAGATGAAGATACTGATGAAATGGAAACTGAAAAGTCTCTCATATTGGGCACTGATTCCGATATTACGAGAAATCAGGTTTTCTTATGTTTTGAAATGTATGAGGAGTGTACCGAATTCCTTGAAAGTTCTATCGGAAAGACTGTCTGCCTTTCGGGAAGAACGCAGATCAGGGCTGGTGACACAAGATCAAAGGTAATATTGGTATAATTATAGAATCAGATCACAATTGGAATAAATAATGATTGCTTTTGGACCAGTTCCATCCCGACGGCTTGGACGAAGTATCGGGATAAATAACATCCCTCCCAAAACCTGTTCATACAGCTGCGTCTACTGTCAGGTTGGGGGAACAACAGAAATGTCGACTGCACGAAGGCAGTTCTATGAACCTGAAACAATTCTGAATGAGGTCAGGAAAAAACTTCAGCAATCGGATGCTGTAAGCGCTCAGGTTGATTACCTAACTTTAGTTCCCGACGGAGAACCAACTCTTGATATTAACCTAGAAGCACTGCTGCAGAATCTTAGCAATCTTGGCTTGAATATTGCAGTAATATCAAATGCATCACTTATCTGGGATCCTGAAGTTCGTCGTGCTCTACGGATAGCGGACTGGGTTTCACTTAAAGTTGATACCGTAAATGAGGATACCTGGCACAGGATAGACCGGCCGCACGGAAAGCTCTCGCTTAGCAGTATTTTAAAAGGTATTCGTACATTTGCGGAGGAATACGAAGGTAAACTTGTAACTGAAACCATGATGGTTCAGAACCTTAATGACAAACCCGGGGAGATGCATGCCATTGGTAAATTTCTTGAGCGTATAGAACCGGGTTGTGCCTATATCTCCATGCCAACACGTCCTCCGGCTGAGAACTGGGTTCGTGCGCCATCTGAAGATTCGCTTAATATGGCCTATAATATCCTTGCTGATCACATAGATGAAGTAGCATACCTGATCGATTATGAGGGGGATGAATTCACTCAAACCGATAATCTAGAATCCGATCTTTTGGGCATTCTATCAGTACACCCAATGCGTGATACTGCTGTTCTGAAATTCCTATCAGAGGCTGGGAAATCGGAATCGATACTCGATGAACTCATCCTTAAACGCGTCCTAAAGCAGACGGAATACAACGGACAGATATTCTATGTCAGGAGGTTTTCGGGATAATTATCTTTTCCTGAAAACCTCTGACTTGCGATTTGACTATTTTATCTTATATTTTGTTTATCATTTTGCCGTAAATGCCCGGATGCGAGACCTGACCCTATTTTCGGTTGAATATTACGTAGATGCAGGGTTCCACAACGAGCGTCAGTACAGTGGCCACAAAAAGCCCGCCGATAATCGTTACAGCCATCGGTGTCCATGTCTCCGCTCCTTCGCCCACACCAATAGCAAGAGGGAACATTGCCAGTATCGTAGTTGCCGCGGTCATGATAATCGGCCTCATTCTGGTGGTGGAAGCCTCAACTATCGCGCTCCTGATCTCCTTGCCTGATCTTCGCAGCTGGTTCGCGTAATCCACCATTACAATACCATTGTTAACCACTATTCCGGCAAGCATCAGCATTCCAATAATAGACATGACCGATAGTGTAGTTGAGGTTACGAATAACCCCAGTACAACACCGATAAATGCGAGGGGCAATGTAAAGATGATGATGAAGGGTTCAAGGAATGATTCGAACTGACCGGCCATAACCATATAGACCAGGGCAGCGGCAACCATGATAGCTATTCCAAGGTACATGAAGGTCTCCTTCTGATCCTCCATCTCACCGCCCATTTCATATCTGAAGCCTGTCATGTCGATCTCTCTGAGCATAGCTGTGACATCCGATGACACTTCGCCGAGAGACCTTCCGGAGACATCGCAGGAAATAGTAACCATTCTTGCCTGATTCTTTCTGGAAATGGTATTCGATACCACCCTCTGATCAAGGGAGCCCATGGATATCAAAGGCCTGCCAAGAATAGACGCGTATTCCAGGTCCTCTCTGGAATCCCTGATGTTCTCAGGATATCTGATGAAGATATTGTACTCTTCATCACCTTCGCGATAAATACTGGCTCTTGATCCCTGGAAACCGTATCTGACATCCAGGGCCAGCTGCGATTGTGATATCCCAAGAAGAGATAGCCTGACAGGATCGGGGACGAATGAGTACTCGGGAATCAGTTCCTCCATTGATGTTCTGGCATCTTTGACGCCCTCTATCTGCGACATGGTGTTCTTTATCTCCTCGGACTTTTCGTACAGGAGATCCAGATTATCACCGTAAAGTGTAATCTCTATCGCTGAGGAAGAGAACAGTGACATACCTGCTTCCGATGAGTATTCAATTCCGGGCATATCATCAAGTACATCCCTTATCCTGTCCTGATACTCGAACATGGAAGTGCTGCGCTGGCTGGATGGCGTTAATCTTACCCTCAACATGGCAGCATTTGAACTGCTTGCACCGAAAATAGCCATTATACCCTCGGCCTCACCAACGGTAGTGAATACTGCCAGCAAATCTTCGGAAGGAATTATTGCGTTGATGGAATCCTCCAGCACTCTCACCGCTTCGTTGGTTATTTCAAGACTTGTGCCTATCGGTTCCTCCACATCCATCATCATAAATCCATCATCGGATTCGGGAAAGAATTCGGATGGAAGCTGACCGACCATGACTACTGCCAGAATGAACGCGACCGCAGTCGAGATCAGAACGACCTTCTTGTGATTAACAGCCCAGGAAACCAGATGGTTGTATTTCCTTTCAAATCTGTCAATCATCGTGCCGATCCTGCCCGAAATGCTTCCTGGCTTGAATACCGGTACAAGGTTCTTTGTCCAGGATGAAATCAGCGGAACAAGGCTTAACGCCACAAAAAGAGATATCGTGAGGCTGAAGGTAATTGTCAGAACCATTTCCTTGAACAGTTCTCCTGCTATACCGGGTACAAAGAGAATGGGAATGAAAACAGCAAGAGTTGTAAGGGTAGAAGCCGTAATTGCATTCGACACTTCCATGGCTCCATTGACAGCGGAATCCCTTTGAGACTCCCCCATCTCCCTGTGTCTGAAGATGTTCTCCAGCACTACGATCGCATTGTCCACGAGCATACCGATAGCCAGGGCAAGGCCTGCCAGAGATATCATGTTCAGCTGCACACCGGTGAAGTGCATTACGGCAAAGGTCACAAAAACGGATATGGGTATTGATATCCCCGCAATGGATGAGCTCTTCCACGATCTGAGGAAGAACAGCAGCACAAGAAAAGCCAGAAAGCACGCCTGAAGGGCTGTTGTTCCGAGATTATTTATGGACTGTTCTATAAATTCCGACTGGTCAAAAAGAATGACCGGAGTGAGGATATTCCCGTAATCATCTGAGATATCATCGAGTTGATTACGTATCCTGGCGCATACGTTAACGGTATTTGCATCCGATCTCTTGTTCATAAACAACGATACCGATGGCCTGCCGTTGAATCTTACGTACTGCACCTCATCTATCTGCCCGTCCTGTACCGACGCCACATCTCTAAGCAGAATCGGAGATCCGGCATTAGCGCCTACAACAAGCTGCCTAATTTCCTCGATGCTGTGGAAAGCTGATTCAACCCTGATGTTCATGTTCATCCCGCCGGCATCGATCCTTCCTGCAGGAGTGTTGTTGCGGACAGAACCAAGTGCTCCTGCAACCTGAGATATTGTAATTCCCGCGTCCATAAGGGCAGCAGGGTTTACCTCAACGTTTATCTGTCTCTCCCGGCCACCCATAGTTACAGCTGACCCCACACCGTCAAGCCTGCTGAAAAGCGGTTCAATTTCTTCCTGGATTAGTGTCCTGAGATCAAAATCGTTAAGTATGTCACTGCTGAAGCCAACGTAAAGAACAGGCTGCATGCTTGGATCCAGCGCGAATACCAGAGGATCGCTGGCATCATCCGGCAGAGCAGCCTCGAACATATCCAGCTGCCTTCTTACATCTGTCTCTGCCTGATTGAGACTGTGCCCCCAGTTGAACTCCGCCGTTACAATACTGATTCCGGCCCGCGAAGTAGATGAGACTTTTTTAACGTTAGATACCCTCGCAAGCGCCTGTTCAAGGGGATCTGTAACCAGATTCTCCATTTCCTCTGGTCCGGCGCCCTCCATGGTGCTCATCACCATTATCATCGGGAATTCTATATCGGGATACATATCAACACCAAGCTGTGTAAGACCGAATATTCCCGCACCCAGTATAGCAATGAAAACCATCAGGAACGTTACACGTCTCTTAACCGATAGTTCGGGCAGTTTCATTGATTCACCACTTTCACATTGGATCCATCCTGAAGCATCGTCTGACCTGCTACAACAAGTGAATCGCCGAAACTGAGCCCGTCGGTGATCTGAACCATTCCATCACTGTAAATACCAACCTGAACGTCCCTTATTACAGCTTTGCCGTTCTCTATGACCGCCACCTGGAAACCTGTGTGGGTTCTCCTGAGATCATTTTCAAGAACAGCGATCGAATTCTCGTGCGTTTCGGTAAGAACCGCGATCCGACCGGCCATCCCCGGCCGGAGTCTTCCACCGGTCTCATCGAATCTGACCTCCACCGGAACCAGTCCGCTGATCTGATCAACTGTTGATGACGCGGAAGTAACCATTCCCGGGAAAGATTCGTTATCCAAAGAACTGATAGTTATATATGCCGGAAGACCGGGCTTCAGATCGAGGAGATTTTCTTCAGGAAGAAGTATCCTGGCTACGATGGCTGAATTGTTGGAGATGGAAACCAGTGGAGTACCAGCAGATGAATTACCTTCACGTGCCCAAATTCTGCCGATCTCACCATTAAAAGGTGCCGTTATCCATGAGTTCTCTCTATTCGTTCTTGCCTGAGCATAACCTGCCCTGGCCTGACTCAACTGTGCCTGGGCAGCTTCCATAGATGCAAGAGCACCCTCAAGCTGCTGCTCACTGGCGGCTCCGGCTTCGTAAAGCGACTGCATCCTTCTGTAATTGCTTGATGCGTTGTCAACGTTAGCCTGCGCGGCGCTGATTCCAGCTACAGCACTCGCTGTAACCGCGCTGGCCTGCTGGTCAGTGTTCAGCCTTACAAGCCGTTGTCCCGCGGTAACACTGTCGCCTTCGGAAACAAGGACTTCTTCCACTTTACCGGGTGAAAGAGCGTAGATGAGAGCTTCTTCGAGACCCTCAACTCTTGCGCTGGCATAAGCGATGCTTGAAATATCAGCAGGTTCCATTACTTCTATGGATACCCTTATTGGAGGATCCTCTTCTTCGATCTGGCCAGGACCGCATCCCATGATCAGGAATACACCTGCAAGAATTAATGTAACCTGTATAAAAAGTCTGAAATTTCTCATCTGAGGTATCCTTCCATTAAGCCTGCAGCTCTCAGCAGTTCAGCTTCGGCGATTCTCAAGTTAAAAAGCGCGCTGGCATGATTTGTCCTTGCGGTAGTAAGTGCCAGAAAAGATTGATCCATTTCCAGACGGGTTATCATGCCTGCTTCAAAGGATATTCTGGCAATTTCGGCTCCTTCAAGAGCCTGTTCGACAGTAGAACATGTTGCCGTAACACCCTCTCCGGCAGCCTGAAGATTATTCCAGGCTGATACCAGAGAAAGCTCTGTGGCCTGCCTGATACTCCTTGCTGATGCCTCTGAGGCCACCCTTTCAGCCCTGGCCGAATTGTAGCCTGAAATATCAGAAAAACCATTGAAAAGTGGGATCTGAATGGCAACCGAGGCCACCAGATTTCTATCGTAATCATCTATCTCAAAATCGGTATCGTTTCTTGCCGCCATGTAATTCAGGTCTGTCTGAAAAACCAGCTGAGGAAGGAAAGAAGCCCTGGCCATATCCACACCCGCATCACCGATAAGCTCCATGTATTCGGCAGATTGAAGATCGGGACTGTTCTGATACATGGCTTCACGCGCATACTCAAGGGTCTTGGGCATATTGAAATCAGGTTCATCATCGAGAGAACCTTCTACCTGAAAAAGTCCATAGCTATCCTGCCCGATGGCAACCGCAAAACCAGTAGAAGCATTTTCAAGGGCATTCTCAGCCGAAATCAGGCCTGGTTTCCGGTTCTCCCAGGCAACACGGCTCTGAAGAAGTTCAAAGCGGGAAATCGTACCTGCGTCGTATCTTAAAGCTGCGAGTTCGTAACCTGTCTTGGCGATCTCAAGGGCTTCGGCTGAAACATCCATCATTTCCTGAGACAGAAGAACACCGTAGAAAGCCTGTACTACCTGAACGACCGCATCCATTTCGGCAGCTCTTGACTGCTGGAATGACAGTTCCTCCGCTCTTGATGCCAGGCGTGACCCTGCAGGCCCCTGTGGTATAAAAAGAGGTACAGTTACAGAGACTCCAGCAATTGATGAGTATTCGGTTCCCATTGGAATCGAACCCATACCTGGAATTGTCATTTCCGGGATATCGTAATTCTTCGAGAATGCAAGCTGACCGTTCATTTTCGGCAGAAACCACAGATCGGCGTTCCTGCTTTCCCATACTGCGCTTTCGTAAGACATCAGGGCTGATTGAACATCACCCCTGTTTGAAATCGCGAGTGCAACAGCTTCTTCAAGCGTGACAGCCCCCGCATTAACGCATAATAAAAGTAAAATTGATATTACATATCTCATCTGTCAATTATCCTCTCAATGTGCTGATATTCCGTCGAATAGCACATTCACTATTTCTTCAATATTTATCTCATTATGAATCGGTATTCCGTTGAGTATTTTCATGCTGAGAGCAACAATAGCCGAATTAAGCATCATTGTTACCAATATCGCATTTGTATCTGGCAGAATTTCACCGTTGCGTTTTGCTTTATCGAACATCGGATCGATGAACTCAATACGCATAACGTTGAATTCATCCTGCATCTCTTCGATTAGAAGACCGATGTTGGGATCTGTAATCATGGACATGAATGCCCTTGAAATTCCCGGATTCTTTTCAACATATTCAATCCTGAATCGGACGTAGTTCGTCGTGTTTTCCCTGAGGCTCAAGTCCGGCTTGAATATCTCCATGTTTATCGATCTGGCCATTTTTAGAAGGCGATCTGCGAGGGCTTTGTAGTAACCCTCTTTGTTGTTGAAGTAATAGTAAATCATAGGTTTCGAAACTCCCGACAATTCCGCTACCTGATCCATGGATATCTCTGAAAACGTCTTTTCGGACAGCAGTTCAATACCTGCCTCAAGAAGCTTATCCCTGTTGCTATCTATCAAGTTCAACCTCCACATATTGTTCACTAATTGAATATGTATTCTACTTACCAGTAGGTAACCCGTCAAGGTCGGATAAGACTGTCGATCATATAATTAGTATCAGATCAAGCTTTTACGGAAATATTTGCCTATACATTTTCAAGATACTTCAGATCATTCAGGAGAATTCTACCGATACCGCATCCATATTGGTGAAGTATTCTTACTCAAGAACCATGTTCTGCTTTCTTTAAAGTAATGTATATATTGTTTACAGAAACACCGGAAGGAAAGCAGTTATGAGTAATGATCGTGAATCCGGGTTCAGAAGGATTATCAGATCTCATACGATCAGATATCCTCTCATGAAATGTAACGATATCTACAAGCTCATTTATCAGGCCGCCATGGGCAGTGCTCACAGTATCAGCCGCGTTGAAACCGCGAGAGAGTACTTCCTGGAAGAAATCAGCAATATGAGTAACGGACCCGGGGAACCTGCGGTGGATACCATAGCTCATGATGGCAGCATTTTCAGGATAAACATCCGACCATATGTTCAAGCCGGATTCAATCCTGAGAAACTCTTTGAGGCGTTCGTACAAACCGGAAAGGAATACACCGGCTCCACAGAAAAACTTGAACTGTATTGCTGGTGGCTTATCCGAATAAAGGAGGAAGGCCAGCTGCCCGATAATATAAGAGATATTGATCAATATCTGCGTGAAATGTCCGAGTTAGATTATCCTGCGGTTCATCATTCATCGGAGTACAGAAATGCCTATTCACCATCGTACAGAGTAATAGCTTCTGCATTCATCAGGGATCTGAATATTATTTAATAATCGGAATCGTATCGAGATTGCCGCTGACAGAGATATCCGTTGCATCTATCCATCCCTCAATATCCTGTCCCAGTGGTCCGATACTCAGATCAAGCAGATACCAATCTTCTGTTCTTGAGACAATGCTGGCAGCGGAAAAGGAAGGTACAGAATCTACCACTGCGGAGAATCTGTCCGGTTCTGAATGAAGGGGTGAAGTACGATATATCATGGCATACGTAATCCCTGCGACTGGACCCCAGACCAAAGGGACATCGCTCAGTTCCCCGTCTATCACGAACTTTTCATCACCGGAAATCCACCTCAGGCGGAAGCTCCCTATATTTGCCGCCTGAGCCACCCCCGGATCGAATCCCAGCCAGTCGTCAGCGGTCCTGCCGGAAATCACTACCTGATTGCGTGGAGCAAGCCTGCTCATGAACAATGCAGCTGAATCAGGTCTTGTAAAGATATCCACAGAATCAATACAGACAAGAATGCATTCGTTTTCATCAACAGGCTGAGAAGACATGAAAACACCGGAAAACACGGTATCCATCCCTGAATACAGTGACACTAGTGTGAAAATAAATGTAAAAAGCATCTCATCCCTTCCTGATCTGATTTACAAGCACATTCCTAATCCATCCTCAGTACTTTTGCGCCCCTTACATTCCCCCTGCGAAGCTCTGAAAGAGCTCTGTTCGCATCCTCCAGAGGGTATTCATTTATTTCGGGCTTAATCCTCATCTCTTCTGCAAGCTCAAGAAATTCGGCAATATCCCGTCTGCTTACATTGGCTACGCTCTTGATCTCCTTCTCCATCCACAGGTGCTCAGGATAGCTGATTCGAAGAAGATATTCCTTGTCAATATCCTCCTTGCGGATAGCATTGATGACAAGCCTGCCCTCGGGAGCAAGGTTCTTCATCGCTTCAACAACCGGCTTCCATACCGGTGTTGTATCGATGATGCTTCGGAGCCTGACCGGAGATTCTTCATCCGTATCACCAGCCCATACAGCCCCCAGCTTCGTAGCGAATTCCCTCTCATCGGGATTCCTGGCGAATACAAAGATTTCAGTATCCGGATATCTGAATTTAACCATTTTAAGAACAAGACGGGCGGAACCGCCAAAACCGGTAAGACCGATACTGTCTCCATTTTCAATTCCTGAAAGTCTAAGAGACCGATACCCGATAGCTCCGGCGCAGAGAAGCGGTGCCGCCTGTGTATCACTGAGATATGCAGGAACAGTAAAGGCTGAACCCTGTGGAACCGTCATGTATTCAGCGTATCCACCGTTGGCATCTCTTCCGGTAGCTTTGAATTCGCTGCAGAGGTTCTCGTTCCCTTCAAGACAATACCTGCATCTGCCGCACGATGAGTAGAACCAGCCTACTCCTACCCTTTCGCCTACTCTTCCGGATTCCACATCATCTCCGGTTTTTACTATACGGCCAACAACTTCATGGCCGGGAATCACCGGCAGAATCGGCGGTGCGGTACGCCCTTCAATTTCATCCAGTTCAGTATGGCAAACCCCGCACGCCAGAACTTCCAGAAGAACATCATCCGGACCTGGTTCCGGCACAGGCAAATATTCAAGTGACAGGGGATCAGGGTTTTTCCTGATATCACACAATTTACCAAGAACCATTGCTTTCAAAATGTAACCTCACATTTCAAGTAAGTATCCAGTATCTTCAAATATTATATCTGTACTACCGATAATCAACCATGTATGCGTTCATCACATTTATTTATCAAGAATCGAAAATTATAGGTTAAGGGTCAGAACCTTGTGCGTAGAGCCGAGCCTTATGTGCGTAGATCGGATAGGTGCCCCTGTTAATGGTGTAGAGCCTAGAGTCTGTTAATGGTGTAGAGCCGAGCCCCGAGCCCGGTTTCAAACTGGTGCCCCCGACACGACTCGAACGTGTGGCCTACGGTTTAGGAAACCGCCGCTCTATCCTGCTGAGCTACGGGGGCACCGGAGAGAGCAATTATGCAATTTCATTCAAGGTTAGTCAAACTAAAGAAGCCGGTTATTCAATGAGATTGATCGAATCACCGTCAGCGTACAGCATACCTTCCGCAGTGGGAATTAATCTTGTTCCCGATACAATCACCCTGTTGTTTTCGATCATAGTATTCAGATAGTCTCTGTTTATACTGACTCCGGTTTCAGTTTCAATTTTCCACAGGTCGATACCTGTATTGCAACGCAAACCAAGCATAACCGTTTCCAGTGCTGCCTGTTCAATATCGATTTCTTCTCTGCCTGTTTCTGGAGAATTTCCATTCTTCATTTGACTGAGATAATCCTCTATCGATGCTACATTCCAGCTCCTGGTGTTTTTCCCGTTGAAACTGTGGGCAGAGGGACCAAGTCCAATGTAAGGAGTTCTATCCCAATATGCGCTGTTATGTCGGGAAATGAAACTTTTACCCCTTGCGTAATTGGACACTTCGTAATGTAAATAGCCGTATTCCGTCAGGATATTATCTGCTGCTAAATACATTTTCCGGCAGGTTTGCTCGTCGGGTTTCGATAGTTCTCCTGAACTTATGGATTCGGATATGGGTGTTCCTTTTTCAACTGATAGCTCGTAGCAGGATATGTGCTCCGGAGCCAGATCTTCGATGCGTTTCAGGTCTTCCGACCAGCCATCCAATGATTGACCGGGGATACCGTACATAAGATCAATTGAGATATTATCGAATCCAGCCTTCCTTGCGCTTTTGAAGGTTTTAAGTGCCGCGGATGAAGTGTGTATCCTTCCAAGTGTCAAAAGAGCGGTATCACTGAAAGACTGAACTCCCATACTCATACGGTTGAAACCGACCTGTCTCAGTGTGAAAAGCTCACTTTCGGTAACAGCGCCAGGATTCGTTTCAATTGTACACTCTTCAATATCAGATGTATCAGCAATATCAGTTACAAGGGCTAGAAATTCTCCCCAGAATTCAGGTGGAAGAAGCGTTGGCGTTCCTCCACCGGCATAAATCGTCACTATGCACTTATTTCTCACTCTCTGTTCGAGTTCGGACATGAGAGCCTTTCCAAAATCAAAACGGGTTCGGTCATCGCTTTTCACTGAATAGAATGAACAATAGCTGCATTTTTTTATGCAGAATGGGATATGAATGTACAGGCCGGTTGGTTTCACTTTCAGGGTTTCCAACTCGGATCATCGAGATCCATTGTGCGGCAGAAAATAATCTGAGAATAAAATTTACTCATTATCGATTACTCCATTGTGAGGAATATCAATATTCAATCTCTTAAGCAGTTCAGTAAGAGGCTTGAAATGACTCCCTTTCCAGTAAATCTTTCGACATTCAACGCAAATACTGAATTCATTGTAGTACTTTTTTGTAAGTGGCTCAAGTCGGTGCACGATTCTGTCCTTGCGCACAGACTCAAGAAATGCACCACAGTCAGGGCATCTTGTAAAAGGTTTAGCTGAATCCTTCAGATCAAGCCGATCTAGAATCTCGGCAGCCTGCTCCTCCGGGTCCTGGCTATGAAGATAACACCCATGTGTAATAATATTCCTCTTCAGCAGCATTGTATCCCTGGTAAGAAGAATCCTGTGTTCATTCGCGGATATCTCAGCCAGTTTCTCATCCGGAATGTTACCGGGATATTTCGCATCGAACCCAAGTAGCCTTAGAATTAAAGCAAGTTTGCCCAGGTGAACATCAAGAATAAATCTTGTTCTTCTAAGCGGTTCCGGACGAAGAACTATAATCGGTGCAACATCAATACTTTCGAAAACAGGATAAACACTTATTCTGTCCCCTGCCTTCACGGTGGCGCTGAAATCAACAGATCTGCCGTTGACAAGCATCAGTTCGATTTCCGTATGGGGAATACCTGCAGATTCAATCAGATGTTTGAGTGAATTACCTCCATTGAGTGGATAGCTGAAACTCTTCTGTCTCCAGCGCTTGGGTAGAAAATCGTTCAATTCTGCATATGCGCGAAAGGTTACAGTTCCGTAACTATTACTCCGTTCACTCATTTTTTTCGTTTGACTCCGTTTTCGCAGAATCCAGTGAAAATCTGTCTCCTACTTCTATTCTATCTCGAATCCCTACGGTTATTATTCTGCAGTACTAATACTTCGAAGATTTTTCAGAGCATCTCTGTATCTGTCACACTGCCCTGCCCATTCTTCAAGTTTTTCACATGGAAATTCACTGCATTCCGAACAGTATCTCAATTCGTTCTTATCAACGCAACACTGAAGAATCCAGCAATCCGGTGCCCAGTGGTTATCTCTCTGCCTATCACCAGGACATCCGTCACAATGAATCATATCCGCAGTGCATTCCGGATCATGATTCTCCCTTATCCACTTCGTGACTTTTTCAGCAGTACCAGGGTTATCAGGAGCCAGATGAATTTCGCATTCACTGCAATCGATTCCACATGGAGCTATCATCGATTTGCTGCCGCTCACATTACTTCCTCCATTTAAATAGAACTTGTGAGTGATGAGTTCTCCCCCGCCGTCGCTTCTTTATTCAGATAATATACATTATGCATTGTGGCTTGCGATTGCAAGCCTTATTGAGGTTGGGCCTGTATCTTAAGGCGTTTCAGGAGGAACGACCTGCGTAGAGTGTTATTAAAGAAGCATTCAGACGCAGACTCGCCCCTGGAATTATGCGCGGATTGCCCTTGTGATGGTAACCGCGATAAAATACGAA